>JAHBAP020000017.1 GCA_018500005.2 Mycobacterium sp.
CGCGGTGGTCGGGTTCGTGCTGGCTAGTCGTCCGCAGCAACGGGAACATCGCGAAGATGGTGAAGTAGGTGACACCGGCGGCGTAGATGTCACCCTGCGCCCCGTCATAGTGCTTCTGGGCGCCGATGATTCGACGCCACACCCTGGTGAGCCGGGCCTTGTTCAGCAGGGCAGGAAACCCAACCGGTCATACACCCGGCCGAGGGTCTTCCCGGCCACGTCCCTGGCCCGGTCCGCACCCTTGGCCAGGATCGCCTGCAACTCCGCGGGGTCGTCGAGCAGTTCGTCGACCCGTTGCCGGATCGGGGTCACGTAGGCGATCACCGCTTCGGCGGTCTCGGACTTCAGATCGCCGTAGCCACGGCCCGAGTAGCCGTCGACGAGCGCCTCGATCGGTGTGCCGGTGACTGCGGCCTGGATGGACAGCAGGTTGGACACCCCGGGTTTGGCCTCGAGGTCGAAGCGGATCTCGCGTTCGCTGTCGGTGACCGCCGAGCGGATCTTCTTGGCCGAGCGCTGAGGGTCGTCGAGCAGGTTGATCAGGCCGGCGTCGGTGGCCGCAGACTTGCTCATCTTGGCCGTCGGGTCGGAAAGGTCGTAGATCTTGGCGGTCTGCTTGGCGATCATCACCTCGGGGACCACGAAAGTGTCCGGGAAGCGGGCGTTGAAACGCTGGGCGATATCGCGGGCCAATTCCAGGTGCTGACGTTGATCCTCGCCGACCGGCACCAGGTCGGTGTCGTAGAGCAGGACGTCGGCGGCCTGCAGCACCGGGTAAGTGAACAACCCGACCGTCGCGGAGTCGGCACCCTGCTTCTGGGACTTGTCCTTGAACTGCGTCATCCGGGAGGCCTGGCCGAAGCCGGTGAAACAGCCCAGCACCCAACCCAATTCGGCGTGCGCGGGCACATGGCTCTGTACGAAGATCGTCGACCGGGACGGGTCGATGCCCAGCGCGAGGTACTGCGCAGCGGTGACCAGGGTGCGACGGCGCAGGATCTCCGGATCCTGCGGGACGGTGATCGCGTGCAGGTCGACGACACAGAAATAGGTCTCGTAGTCGTCCTGCAGTCCGACCCATTGTTTGACCGCGCCCAGGGCGTTGCCGAGATGCAGGGAGTCGGAAGTGGGTTGCACACCGGAGAAAACGACACGGGATTGCTGGCTCATGATGGGACAATCCTGTCATGCGGAAACTTCTCGCGGTGCTGGCTGCTGCTGTAACGGTGTTGACGGGCTGTTCGGGCGGCGCCCCGGGTTCCGGTGAGAAGCGGCCGCCGGGCGCGGCGGTGGTGGTGGTCTCCGGCGGTGACGCCGTCAGCCCGTTCACCACCCGCGACCAGGCCTGCGCCACCGGACTGGCGGCCGGCAACACCGACACCGCGATCCGGGAATACCTGCTCGGTAAGGGATACACGGTCTACACGTCGCCGGCCATGAACGGCCGCGGCCAGGTGGTCGATCAGCAGGGCTTCGGAGCCTTCGGGGTGTGCCCGGTGACCTTGCCGGAGAACATGACCGTCAACTCCACCGGCAGCATCGACACCGCCGGTGAGCATCTGGCCCGGTTCATCAACTGGCTGCACGACGACAAGGGCGTCACCGACGTCGACTTCGTTGCGCACTCGATGGGCGGTCTGTACTCGCGGGCGGCGATCAGGGTACTGGCCACTACCGGCTCGCCGGTGAAGATCCGGTCGCTGACCACCATCGGCACGCCGTGGCAGGGGTCATTCCTGTCCGATTACGCCAATGGCCTGATCGAACTCTCGGAATGCAAGGGCGACAAGCTGTGCGAGACGGGCATGACGGCGTTCAAGAAGCGAGTTCTGGAACTGATGGCCGGTTCCGGACGCGAGGTCAACAAGGCGTTCCTGACCGGCCGTAACGGCTGGAACGAATTCCAGTCCGGCGTGCTGGCCGACATTCCGGTGGTGCTCATCGCGGGCACGAAGTTCAAGCTCCCCGGACCCGGAAACCCGGCGGTGTGGCCCAATGACGGACTGGTGGCCGAGGAGAGCGCCCTTGCAAAGAGTGTCGGCGATCCGGTCCTGACCCATCGGCGCTGCTACACCTTCGACGACACCCACAGCATCTTCGTCTCCAACGAGGCCGGGCTGGACTGGAAGACCGCGCTCACCTGGGATCCGCAGGTGCACGAGGTACTGCACCAGGCCCTGCAGGACGCGCCGAAGGCGCTGGATTCGCCCAACCGGGAAGGCTGCCCGGCCCCCTGACCGTCCCTAACCGTCCAGGGGCGAGACCGGCATCAGCGAATCGACCGCCGCGTCAACGACGGGCTCCAATTCGGTGCCGAGGTTGCCCGCCAGCCACTGCTGGGCCAATTCGGCCATCGCTCCGGCGTACATGGCCGCGCCCACCAAACCGGGGATCCTGGTGGACCTCGGAACCGTCTGGCCCTGGTCGTCGATGACCGACTTTCGGAGTAGGTCCTGGGTCGACGAACGCCGCGCCGCCAACACGGGGTTGGTGCGAGCCTCGGTGAACAGAATGCGACCCCGGCGCGGATCACCGGAACTGAAGGCCAGCACCGTGCGGATGCCCGCTCGCAGCCGGGCCCGGTCATCCGGCAGATCCGACATCGCCTCGGTGAGCGCACGGATCAGGTCGGTGACCACGAAGTCGTACACCGCACCGAGCAATTCGTCTGTGTCGGTGAAGCTTTCGTAGAAATACCGATTGTTCAGTTCAGCGCGCCGGCATACCGAACGGAGCGTCACCCCCGATTCGCCACCCTCCCCGAACAGTTCGAAGGCCGTCCGTACCAGCAACTGGCGTCGCTCAGCCTGCCGATCAGCCGGTGAAAGCCCGCTCCATCTTGACGGTCGTGACACCTATTGAGGATATCGACCGGGCGTGTTAGTTTTGGTAACGGGTGTTACCAATTAAACCAGGGGTCGGGTTTAGGAGATGGCAATGGATCGCAATCGGATCGCCCGGGGCGCTGCTGTGACGGTGGCTCTGGGTGTGGGTTGGGCGACGGCCCTCGGGGCGGGAGTCGCGAGCGCCGACGACGGCGACACGCCGTCGACGAGGCGGTCCGGCGCCGGCGCCGACAGTGCGCACGAGAAGCGCCCGGTCGACGAACCCCGTAGCCGGCGGAAAGCGCAGCAACACAACACCACTGCCCGACCGGCCGCCGCGGTCGAACGCGCCCGTCCGGCTGCCACCCGGCAGGTCGAGAAGGTCCGCGACGAGGTTGGCCCCACGCTCATTGCACCGATCGCAACGCCGGCCGCCCTGGCCGAAGCAGATGCACCGATGCCCGCCGTCGCAGTCGCCGCCCCTGCTCCCATGATCGTGCCCGTCCAGGCTGCCCCACCGTCGGCGGCCGTTACGACATCGAACGGGTTGACCACCCCGCCCGGGACCTCCGCGCGTGATGGCAGGAGGCGCGCTGCGGTCAGGCGGGTGGCCGTAACGGCCGCCGACCTGTCTCTTATACACATCT
>JAHBAP020000485.1 GCA_018500005.2 Mycobacterium sp.
GCATCGAGATGGCCAGCAGCGAGTTCAGCCAGAATCGGGTGGAGTCCTTACGCGCGTAGTCGCCGATGATCGTGCGCATCCCGTTCCCGCCGTGCAGTTGGGCCAGCCACAGCATCACCAGATCCCAGATCTGCCAGAACGGCGAGGCCCAACGCTGGGCGATGTAGTTGAAGTCGATCCGGTAGACGCCGTCCTGCCACATCAGGCCGATGAAGAGGTGTCCGACCACAAGGAACATCAACACGACGCCGGAGAACCGCATGAACAGCCAGGCGTACTTCTCGAAGTTCGGCATGCTGGTGTGGCGGCGCGGCGCGCGCGGGCTGTCCAGGCTTGCCGGACGGTCGTGGTCGATTTCGCGGATCGGGGCCGGGCGGGTCACAGGAACCGCTCCACCATGTGCATGCCGATCACGACGGTGGCCGGGACCATGAGGATCAGCCAGATCGCGGCGACCGCCCAGAGCATCTGCCGTTGGTAGCGCGGGCCCTTCCACCAGAAGTCGATCGCGATCACCCGCAGACCATTGAGGCCGTGGTAGAGCACGCAGGCCACCAGACCCAGTTCCATCAGGCCGATGATGGGCGTCTTGTAGGTGTCGACGACCGCGTTGTAGGCCTGCGGACTAACCCGAACCAGTGCGGTGTCGAGGACGTGAACGAACAGGAAGAAAAAGACCGTGGCCCCGGTGATCCGGTGCAGGACCCATGACCACATGGCGGGGTCGCCGCGGTAGAGAGTCCGCCGCCGCGTCCTGCCCAGCGTCTTACTCATAAGCGCCTCCTCGCACAGCCTCGTGGGCTCCGATTCAGGTGGACTCTAACTCCGTTTGTACTGCGAAAAGGGTGACGTGGAAATTACAGCTCGGGCAATCCTCCGGGCGGTCCCCGTCGGTGAACGGAGAAACCATGCATGACAAGGCGATACAGACCCCTGAGCAACATCGTGAGGTAAGGCACAATTAACCCGGTGACCACGCCGTTGACGCTGGAGAAGATCGGGCATGCGCCCAAGGCTCTGCTGCACGATCACCTCGACGGGGGCCTGCGGCCGGCGACCGTCATCGATATCGCCGGCCAGATCGGCTACGACGGGTTGCCCAGTACCGACGCCGAGGAATTGGCGAACTGGTTCAAAACCCAGGCCCACAGCGGTTCCCTGGAGCGCTACCTGGAGCCCTTCGCCCACACCGTCGCGGTGATGCAGACACCGGAGGCCCTGCACCGGGTGGCGCGGGAATGTGTGGAGGATCTGGCCGCCGACAACGTCGTGTACGCCGAGATCCGGTTCGCCCCGGAGTTGCATCTGGCCCAGGGCATGTCGCTGGACGAGGTGGTCGACGCGGTGCTGGCCGGTTTCGTCGACGGGGAGCGTGCGGCCGCGGCCCGCGGGCGCGGCATCGTGGTGCGTTGCCTGGTGACCGCCATGCGCCATGCCGCCCGCTCACGTGACATCGCCGAGTTGGCGGTCCGATTCCGGGACAAAGGGGTGGTGGGTTTCGACATCGCCGGCGCCGAGGCCGGGTACCCGCCGGCACGTCACCTCGATGCCTTCGAGTTCATGCGCTCCAACAATGCGCGGTTCACGATTCATGCCGGTGAGGCCTTCGGGCTGCCTTCCATCCATGAGGCCCTGGCCTTCTGCGGCGCAGACCGCCTTGGGCACGGCGTCCGGATCGTCGATGACATCGTCGAACTGCCCCAGGAACAAGGTGGGGCCACCGCGCATCTCGGCCGGCTCGCCCAGTTGGTGCGCGACAAGCGGATTCCGTTGGAACTGTGCCCCAGTTCCAACGTGCAGACCGGTGCGGTGGCCAGCATCGACAAGCATCCCTTCGACGTGCTGGCCCGGTTGCGTTTCCGGGTCACCGTCAACACCGACAACCGGCTGATGAGCGACACGACGATGAGTCGCGAGATGGCTCTGTTGGTTGACACCTTCGGCTACGGGTGGAGTGATCTTGAGCGGTTCACGATCAACGCGATGAAGTCGGCGTTCATTCACTTCGACGAGCGTCTCGCCATCATCGACGAGGTGATCAAACCGCGCTACGCGGTGCTGGTCGGTTAGAAGGGCGGTGGGTCGGCTGCCCACCGTGCTTCGTTGAGGCCACGTTCCCAGCGGGTGCGAGCGGAGCGTTCGTCGGCGCGGGTGCGTCGTCGGGTGGGCATCATGAGGGTGCGGTCAGTCCCGGAGGAGGGTTCGCGGTTTTCCAGGATGATCTCGCCGGTAGTGGCGGCCAACTGCGGGAAGAACAGTGCTCCGCCGGGTTTGGTGGTGTAGGTCCGCCCCGAGGGGGCGGTGAACACGATGGTGCCGTTGGCGTATTGCTTTTCCGCCCAGCGGTTTTCGCCGACCCAGAAAGTTTTCAGCAGATGGTGGGCGCGGCAGCGCAGGTTCAGATTGGACGGGTGGGTAGGTCCGCCAGCCTGCCAGGGCACGGTGTGGTCGATATCGCAGTACTCGGCGGGTCTGTCGCAGCCGGGGAAACGGCAGTGCAGATCCCGGCAGCGGATGAACTCCGCGAGGGCCGCTGAGGGTCGATAGCGGCTTTGGGGGCAGGACAGGGCCGAAGGATCCAGTGGGCGCAATATCGCGCGCTGAGCCAGTTCGCGCAGCATTGCCGGGGGGATACTGCCGTACCCGGGCAGATGCCCAGGGGTGTCGCCCGCACCGTCGAGTGAGGACTTCTCGGCGATCACGTGAATGACCACCGGACTCGGTGTGGGAGCTTCGGCGGCGGCGCAGTCGGGCTGCTCGCATTCACAGGGCAGAGCCGGTGCTGCGCCGGCCAAACCGAGCAGAGCGTCGGCCCGGCGCTGTTCTTTGGTGCGCGGGTCGGTCGGGCAGACCGAGTCGGCCAACTGATCGAGGGTGCGTTCCAGGGTTGCGGCGTCGGGGGTGCGCAGGGATCCCCAGAACTCGACCATGCCGTCGTGCGGGTCACCGAACTCGATGTGCCGATCCTGCTCGGCGTTACTGGCGACGCGCACCGCCGCGGGGTCCAGCGAGGCGACCCAGTGGTCGATCAACTGGGTCAGCCTTTTCTGGGATTTCTCGTTCCAGCGCGGGGCCGAGCATGCCAGCGTCCCATCGATGCGCGCGAGGATGTCGGGATCGGTGATCAGTCCGGTGCGGAACACCGCCGCGACGATGACCCGGAACTCGATCTTCCCGGCGGCGAATGCTGCCCCCAGCTTGGGTAGACGCTCCAACAGCTCCACGCCGTAGTTCATCTGCGAGGAGGCCCGGCCGCGGGAGATACCCAACTCCGCACCGACCTCGGCGGCCACCGCTTCCCAGTTGTCGATGCACCACTGGGTGCGGTCGTCGGCTTCGACCCCCGACATTCGCCGCAACACCAACCGCCCGGCCAACAGGATCCGCCGGGCGCAGGCGGTCCGCTCGTCGCGCTGAGCGGCCGACATCGCCGCAACCAGAGTCGAATCATCGAATGTATCGAACATGAGTTCGATGATGGCACGCATATCCGACATTTCTTTGTGATCTCGCAGGACATCGGTGACAGTTCTGGATCAGGACATCGGTGACGGTTTGTGTGGTTTTGGTGGTGACAGTTCTGCCCCGAGGCTCGGGCGGTGGCTGCCAATGAACCGATCGATCCTCGTGTCCGCCTCGCGATCTCGCAGTGGCCTGATGACGCCCCTCGGGGGGCGGTCTCGACGTTCTGCGTCGAGCACGGAATCTCCCGAAAGTCGTTCTACGAGTTACGTAAACGCGCGCAGACCGATGGACCTGCCGCGGTGCTCGAACCCAGGACTCGGCGGCCGAAGTCGAGCCCGTCGAAGTTCAGCGATGAGGTCAAGGACCAGGCCGTGGCTGTGCGGGCCGCACTGGAGGCCTCCGGTCTGGATCACGGGCCGATCAGTGTGCACGACAAGATGCACGCGATGGGCTTGGAGCAGGTTCCCTCGACGGCGTCGCTGGCCCGCATCTTCCGGGAGGCTGGCGTGGCTCGCCTTGAGCCGAAGAAGAAGCCCCGCTCGGCGTGGCGGCGGTTTGTCTATCCGGCCCCGAATGCCTGCTGGCAATTGGATGCCACGGGATACGCGCTCACCGGCGGACGCACGTGTGTGATCTTCCAGCTCATCGACGACCACTCCCGCTACGCGGTCGCCTCCCACGTGGCCTGGTCTGAGACCGCCGAGGCGGCAATCACCGTCTTCGACAAGGGTGTCGCCGCCCATGGCGTCCCGCAACGACTGCTCTCGGATAACGGGATTGCGCTCAATCCTTCGCGGCGTGGATACCTCGGCCAGCTGGTCAAGCACGTTTCGCGTCTGGGGGTGCAGGCGATCACTGGCAAGCCCTACAAGCCGACCACCCAAGGCAAGAACGAGCGTTTCCATCAGACGCTGTTCCGTTACCTCGATAAACAGCCGCTGGCAAACACGCTGGCCGAGCTACAAGCCCAGATCGACGCGTTCGACACCATCTACAACACCGAGCGCCCCCACCAGGGTCTGCCCGGGCGCATCACGCCACTGGCGGCGTGGGAAGCCACCCCGAAAGCTGAAGCTCCCCACCCCAAGCC
>JAHBAP020000014.1 GCA_018500005.2 Mycobacterium sp.
AGATGTGTATAAGAGACAGGCCAGGACCCGCCACCCCGGTGATCGCCACCGCAGTGTCGGCGTCCAGGCGCTCCAGTACCCCTGCGGCCATCGCCTCGGCGACCTCTGCCGAGACCGCGCCATGCGCGGCGATCAGTGCCGGTTCCACCCCGAGCACGCCCGACTTGACCTCGTTGGCGTAAGCGACGACACCGCCCGCGACATAAGCCGAGGACCCGGCCCGGTCGGTCAGTCTGGCAGCGAGCATGCCCGCGGTACATGACTCGGCGGTGCCGACACGCCGGCCCGACAGCAGTCCCGCGACCTGCTCGTCGACGGTGGAGCCGTCCTCGGAGAAGATCGCTGCGCCGTGGCGTTCCCGCACCAGGTCCATCATCTGCCGGTAGTCGGCATCGCCGCCCTCCCGAAACCGGGTCACCATCTCCAACTCACCGCGACGCAGGCAGGTGGTGATCTCGAGACGATCGAATCCCGACACGGAATCTTCTGCCGCACGCAAGGTTTCGGCCAGACCGGACTCGGCAACACCGAACATCCGGACCGTCTCCTGACGGAATGCGGTTCGTCCGGCGATCGCCTGCTGTACCGCCCCGGTCGCGACGGCTGCGGTCCACATGCCCTGCAGCTCCTTCGGTGGGCCGGGCAGGACCACGACTGTCGGACTGCCCGGGACGACAACCCCGGGGGCTGTCCCCACCGGATCGAGTACCTCTGCACCGGCCGGAACCATGGCCTGTTTGCGGTTGGCGGCCTGCACCGCCGCTGCATCGATATCCGGGAAGCGGGCCATCCAGCGCTGCACGATCGCGGCGATCCTGCCCTCCATCGCCTCGTCAAGCACCAGTTCGCGTTCGCAGAACCGGGCGACGACGGCCCCCTTCATAGCGTCGGCGGTGGGGCCCCGACCGCCGGTCGTCACGATCAGGTCCATGCCTTCGGAGCGTAGGAAGCGCAACTGGGCCTCGATATCTGCGGGCCGGTCTCCACAAATGGTGATGTGCGCCAAATCGACGCCCAGCTCCAGTAATCGGTCGGCCACCCACGGGCCGTTCCGGTCTGCCACCCGCCCGGTCAGCACTTCGGTACCGGTGACCACAATCCCTGCGCGTGCGCTCATCGGCTACGAGACTAGCGCCATCCCGGGACCGCTACCGCCGTAGCGGAGTCGCCGCCTGGAACTGGGCCGACTTACCACCGGACTGCCAGTCGTACCAGTGCTCCCACCGGTTCATCGCGAACCGCTGCCAGCGTTCGTCCACGCCCGGGACGATCCGGCGTGCCACCTCCACCCCGGCGATCAGGGGTGCCCGCGCAAGCAACAGGGCCATACCCAGCCCAGGCGAGGGCAGGTCGTAACGGCGGCGATTCCAGGGCAGCATGAACAATCCGGAATAGCCGGCCTGAACTCGGTAGTGATAGGCGGCCCGCAACCGGTCCAGCCCCCGCTGTCCGGCCTTTGGCGCGAAGGCCGGCACGAACGACTCGACGAGTTCGCTACCGGTGGCCGCGGAGTCGTAACTGCGGGCAGAGTCAGCCATGAACAGAATCCGCCAGGCATCCATCACGGTCTCTGGGAAGTAGCCGTCACATCGCACCCCGACGAGATGACCGCAATATCGATTGAAGTGCAGCACCGCGCGCATCTCGCGGGGCGAGGTGATGAATCCCAGCGCGGTCAGCCCGAGGGCCGGGGCAACACTGCCGCCGAGCAGGGTCAGCATCATCGCCGACTGGCTGATCGGCAGGCCGTACCGGTCGAAATCCCATTCCGGGTGTTCCCTAACCCGGGCCCGCACGCTGACATGCATGATCCGCACATGCAGCGAGATCGCCCGAGCGACGGACCCGGGCCGCAGCACCGCACCGGGCTGACTGACTTCCAGCCACCAACGGGAGGTCTCCATATAGCGGTGCAAGGCGCGGTCGCCGGCGTATCCGCCGGACAGCGAAAGCGGAAGTGCCAGCCAGCTTTCGGTGTAGGTGTCCATCGTGCCGGCGTTTCCCACCGCGCCGAGGGCATACGCCCATCGCCGCCACACCGCCGCGCCCAGTTCCACGAGATCGGTATCGACCCAGTCCGGAATCCGATCGAAATCCTGGACCAGTGCGCGCAGCGACTCAGGTGCGTCAGCGACGCTGTCGATGCCCTCCCGTTGGGCCCGCTCCACGAGTGCCCGGGCTTTCGGTGCGCCGAGTTCACCGTGGTAGGTCTCGGCGACGAAACGTTCCGCGATCGGGTCGCCCTCGGTCAGTCCGGCCTTGAAGGCGGCGGCGACCTCGTCGGGGGGAAACAGGTCGACACCGGTCAGTCGCAGTACCTTGTCGCGCAGCCGGGCGTGCGCGGTGCCGGTTCTGGCCTGCGGGTACCGGAACGCCGTCGGCACGCCGTCGGGAGGGGTCACCTAGCGTGCGGGCGGCGTGCGGACCACCAGTGGTACCGCCGGGAAGCATGCAGCCAGTTCCGATCGGGACCTGCGCAGCGCAGCGGTGCCGTACCCCTTCTTCCGGTGTTCGGGGTGGATCCAGATCCGGACGTTGACCTCGCCGCCGTCGAGTTCGCCGAACACCATGCCGACCTTGTCGTCACCGTCGAAGGCGACGAACCAGGCAGCCTCCTCGGCACGCAGACGATCACGCGCGGAACGGATTTCGTCCTCGAGACTGCCCGCCGGCGAGCCGGATCCGTCCCCTGCCGCCCCTACCTCATCGGTGCGGGTCGCGAAGATGTCACGGTCCTCCTCGTGGGAGAAGGGGCGCAGGCGCAGGGTGTCGTCGGTGCTGGCCGGGCGCTCGGAAGCAGTGAAACTCAGCTGGCTGTTGAGGTCATCGAGTTCGGCGGCGATCCGGCGCCGGGACTCCTTGGTGAACTGGTCCAGACGCATTCCCATCAACGCCTCGCTGCCGACCCGGGAGGTACCCAGCAGCGCGGATACGGCATCGATGGCCGAGTCTCGATCGGTGGACTCGACGATTGTCTCTACCAACTCCTGACGTCGCTCAAGAGCGATGAGGAGGGCATCGGCGATGGCACGGCGGGTGACGGTTCTGTCCTGATCGGTCATTGCCCCAGCCTAGTCCCGGGCTCGCAATCCGGCCCACCGAAACCCTTCTCTGCCAAGATGGACGACCGTGGCGAAGACCCTGCTCAAGATCTTCGCCGTCGTCGTCTTGCTGTTGTTCTGCGTCGCCGACTATCCCGACTATCGGGTCGCAGAGCGCGCACAGTCCACCACCAGTCAGGACGTCGAACTCGCCGAAGGCTGGGAGCTGACCGAGGCCGACGACCGGGCCGGTGCAGCAGAGAACATCTCCAGCGCCGGATACGACACAACCGACTGGACGCCGGTTCCCCGGATGCCCGGGACCGTCCTGCAGATCCTCCAGGACGCAGGGGTTTACCAGAATCTCTACTTCGGCACGAACCTGCTGACCGAGGTTCCGCAGGATCTCTACCGGAAGGACTGGTGGTACCGCACCACCTTTACCGCCCCCGCTGGACTACAAACCTATCTGCTGGATTTCCCGGGCATCAACTACCGGGCCGAAATCTGGCTCAACGGCCACCAGGTGGCCGACCGGCGGCAGGTCGTTGGCATGTACGCCGACCACGAGATCGACGTCACACCTTGGATAGCCGCCGGTGAACAGAACACTCTGGCCGTCAGGGTGACCCCGGAGCGCGCGATCCAGGACGTCGACGGCGTCGAACTGGCCGACAGCTGGTACGACTGGATCAACTGGCGCTACCTGGGATACCAGAGTCCCGACGGCACCCGCGGCGCATCGTTCGTCGCCGATCGGAACGCCGGCGTCTGGAAGCCGGTGCACCTCAAGGCGTTCGGGCCGGTCGGCATCGGCTCGGCCGTCGTCAACACCGAACTGCCCCTGCCGGCCACCGACCGGGCCCGGTTGACCGTGTACGCGGGCCTGCACAACCACTCCGCCGCCCCGGTGCGCGGCGTGCTGACTGCGACCATCACCCGGACCGGCAAAGATCCGATCCGAATCTCCCAACCGGTGTCCATCCAGCCCGGCGAAGACCGGGAGATCGTGTTCACCCCCGACGAGTTCGGGCAGTTGAGCCTGCGCAATCCGGACCTGTGGTGGCCCTACACGATGGGTCGCCCGGACCTTTACGACCTGAAGCTGGATTTCGTCCAAAATCGCATCGCCACAGCCAGCTCAAGTCTGAAGTTCGGCATCCGGACGGTCAGCCAGGGCCGCGCCGATAACGCCGGGGCGGGCGGCGACTTCTACCTGCGGGTCAACGGCCGCGATTTTCCGGTCCGCGGCGCCACCTACACCCCCGACCTGCTCTACAAATACGACCCCGACCGGGACGCCGCGATCCTTCGCTACACCAAGGACCTCGGCCTGAACATGCTGCGCCTGGAATCCAAAATCGCATCCTCGAGCCTGGTCGGGATGGCAGACAAGATGGGCATCCCGCTGATGTACGGCTGGATGTGCTGTAACCAGTGGGAGCGCTGGCAGCAGTGGGACACCGAGGACCACCGCGTCGCCGCTGCCAGCCTGCGCGCACAGATCACGATGCTGCGTTCGCACGCATCGGTTTTCATCTGGGCCAACGGCAGCGACGGCCGCCCCCCGGAGGACGTCCGCAAGTCCTACCACCGCATCCTCGGTGATCTGCACTGGCAGAACCCCGTCGTCGACACCGTCTCGACTCTGGCCCGCGACCGCGCCGGCGCAGGCGCAGGCAACGAGGAATTGTGGGACGGCATTCAGATGAACGGGCCCTACAGTTGGCGTCCGCCGTCGTACTGGTTCGCCGGAACCTATCCGGCCACCCGCGGATCGACCGCCGAGCAGGGTGACAACGAGCACATTCCGCCGTTTGCGAGCCTGCGGCGCTTCATCCCGCCGGACAAGCTCTGGCCGATCAACGAGACCTGGTATTTCCACGCCGGCGCTGACACGCAGAACTCCACCCTCACCAACATCCGGACGGCGATCGACCTGCGCTACGGCCAGTCCCCCAACGCACAGACATTCGCCGACAAGGCACAACTCGCCCACTACGAGAACACCCGCGCCCAATTCGAGGCGTTCGCCGCCGGCGGCTTCGAGCGCAACAAGATGACCATCTACTGGATGCTCAACAGCCACTGGCCGTCGTTCTTCGGCAACCTCTTCGACTATTACCTGCGGCCCGGCGGCGCCTACTACGGCGCCAAGAAGGGCCTACGCCCGCTGTCGGTGGTGTTCGACAGCTACGCCACCGGTGACCACCGGCAGGCCAAAGTGACCGTCGTCAATCAGAGTCCGGACCGCCGAACCGATCTGCGGGTCCGGGTGCGGGTGTATGACCTGCTCGGACAGGTCCGCTCCGACCGCACCGCCGATCGCATCGAGGTAGGCCCCGGCGGTACCGCGCCGGCCATGACCCTGCCGCCGGGCCCGGCGGACTCCCCGGTCTTCTTCGTGCGATGTGAACTGCTCGACGACGACGGCGGAACGGTCACCGACAACGTCTACTGGCAGTCCCAGCAGATCGACGACGTCGGGCCGGCCTTCAACGACGCGGCCTTCGAGTCCAGACAATTCAGTTGGGCCGATATGACCGCCCTGAACACGATGGCCAAACCGACACTCGACGTCACCGCGCGGGCCCAGGGATCCGACGGCGCGGTGACCATCACCCTGCGCAACCCATCTCAGCAGATCGGCTTCTTCGAGCGCGCCGAGATATTGGCCACCCGCGACGGTGACGAAATTCTGCCGATCGAGTACGACGACAACTACGTCACGGTGTTCCCCGGCGAGACCGTGGACATTCACGCGCACGTCCCAGCGGGCAGCCCGCTTCCGGAGTGGGTTCGGGTCACCGGCTATGGCGGGGCGCCGACGATCGCGCCGATCCGGTGACACCGGCGAAAGTTGGCCTAGATTCGAAGGGGCGCCCATGACAGGCGGCACATCGCAGGCTCCGGAAAGGGACACAGACAGTGCTTGAGCAAGCCCTCGTTGTGGCCGCTGCTCTGGCAGGTGCGGTGTTCACCGCCATCGGCATCGTGGTTCGGCAGCGGGCCACCATGGACGTGCCCGACGATCAGGGTGTCAGCGCCGTCATGGTGTCCACCCTGGTGCGTCGGCCACTGTGGTGGGCAGGAACAGGATCGGCGGTCGTCGGGTACGCGTTCCAGGCCTTGGCGCTGGCCTACGGATCGCTGACCCTGGTCGCCCCGTTGCTGATGTCAGCGCTGCTGTTTGCGCTGCCACTCAGTGCGCGCCTGGCCGGCCGGCGGGTCAGCCGTACCGATTGGGGTTGGGCCCTGCTGCTGACCCTCGCGCTGGCGGTGTTCGTCTCGCTGGCCCGGACGAAGCCCGGAGATTACGAGGGCTCGGCGTGGACCGCGGTGTTCGTGGCGGCCGGCAGCGCGGTCTTCGTCGGCGGATGCGTGCTGCTGGCCGGCCGGATGGCGGACTGGCGCCGCGCGATTCTGCTTGGCTTCGGAGTCGGTGTGCTGTTCGGCGTGGTCGCGGTGCTGACCAAGATCGTCATGCAGTTCGTCACCGAGGGTGCTCTGATCAAACTGCTCGCCTCCCCGGTGCTGTACGTGTTGATCGCCGCCGCAGTGGCGGCGACGTTGTTGCAGCAGTCGGCCTTCCACGCCGGGTCGTTGCAAACCTCCGTCCCGGCGATGCTGGTGCTGGAGCCCATGGTCGCGGTGATGCTAGGTCAGGTAGTCCTCGGTGAGCACTTGGAAGTCGGCACCCGCAGCGCAGTGGCACTGGGTGTCGCGGTGGCCGCGATGACCGCAGCCACCATCGCCTTGGGCCGCGACGAGGGTGCCTACGAGGACCAACTCGAAGCCAGCCGAACCGGCCCCGCGCAGCGGTCACGATGAGTGACCCACTAGCCCAGATCGCGGCAAGTCCGCCGGGTCCGAAGGTCGGTGCGTTCTTCGACTGCGACGGCACCCTGGTGGCCGGGTTCACCGCGGTCGCGCACGCCGGTGACCGGATCCGCCGCGGCCAGGCCCGCGTCGGCGAGGTGCTCGGGGTCGTGGAGGCATCACTGCGCTACAAGCTTGGCCGCATGCAGTTCGATCGGTTGATGACCCGCGCCGCGGGATACCTGCGCGGGGAGTCGCTGCGCGAACTCGACGAGATCGGCGAGCGGTTGTACGCCGAGCAGGTGGTGCACAAGGTCTATCCGCTGATGCGCCAGATCGTTGAAGCGCACCGCGAGCGCGGACACACCCTGGTGCTCAGTTCCTCGGCGCTGACCATCCACGCCGAACCGGTGGCCCGCGGACTCGGCATCGATCACGTGGTCTGCAACACCTTCGAGCTCGACGACACCGGCACGCTGACCGGGCGGATCAACCGACCGATCGTCTGGGGACACCGCAAAGCCGCTGCGGTTCAAGAGTTCTGCGACGCGCACGGGGTCGGGTTGCGGCAGAGCTATTTCTACGCCGACGGCGACGAGGACGCCGCGCTGATGAAGCTGGTCGGCCACCCGCGCCCGGTCAATCCGCGCCCCGGGCTTGCCGCCCTGGCCGCCGACAACGGCTGGCCGGTATTGCGGGTCGCCGTGCCGGGTCAGGCTGGCGCGGCCGATGCGTTGGCACACCTGCCCGCCCTGGGCCGCGCGGCGCTGGGTGCGGCGTTCAGCGCCGCAGCACTGCGACGGCCCGGCCGCCGCCGCTGAACCTAGATCGCGCGGTGCGGCACGTCGGTGATCAACCCGCCGTCGACCACATACTCCGAACCGGTCGAGAAGGACGACTCGTCACTGGCCAGGAACACAACGAAGGTGGCGACCTCGTCCGGTGTTCCCGGGCGACCCATCGGGGCCTGCACGATGTTGTCCGGAAGATGCTTTGTCATCGGCGTGCGGATGAAACCGGGATGGATCGAGTTAACCCTGATGTTCTCCGGGGCCAGTTCCAGCGCCGCCGACTTGGTCAGCCCCCGCAGACCCCACTTGGAGGCGACGTAACTGTGCGCCCATACCGCGCCGCGCATGCCCTCGATCGAGGACACGTTGATGATCGAGCCTCCGCCGGCCGCGATCATCGGCTCGATCACCGCCTGGATGCCGCGCATCGGTCCGGTCAGATTGACATCGAGCACCTTCTGCCACCGGGTGAGGTCCGCGGTCTTCAGTGGCGCGGCCTGGACGATGCCGGCGTTGTTCACCAGAACGTTCAGCCTGCCGAAGGCCTCCACCGCGGTGTCCACCGCAGCCTTCCAGTCCTCGGTGCTGGTGACGTCCAGGTGCACGTAGCGGGCCGCATCACCGAGTTCAGCGGCCAGCGCCTCCCCGTCGGCGTCGAGGATGTCCCCGATCACCACCTTGGCACCCTCGGCGACCAGCATCCGGGCGTCGGCGGCCCCCATACCGCGGGCGCCGCCGCTGATCAGAGCCACCTTGCCGTCCACACGTCCCATAGGGCAAAAGGCTACCTTGGGGCTAGCTTGTCTCCATGGCCATACGTGTCGCCCACATCGGAACCGGAAACGTCGGCAGGCTGGCGCTGGCCGAACTCATCGAGAACCCGGCCTTCGACCTGGTTGGACTGGCGGTGTCGACCCCGGACAAGG
>JAHBAP020000186.1 GCA_018500005.2 Mycobacterium sp.
AGCAACTGTGCGACCCGATCGCATCGGGCCTGCTGCCATCCGCCGTCGGGGTGTGGCTCGCTGACCTGGTCGACCACGACGCCGTAGGCCGACAGCATCCGGGCCACGATCGGCTCCAGCCCGGTGTCGGTGACCACCGTGACCGGGTGGCCGTACACCTGGCCGGCCAGAGCGAGGCCCAAACCCAGTGTGCCGCTGCTGGACTCGATGATCCGCGAGCCCGGGGCAAGGTCGCCGCGGGCGCGGGCCCGCTCCACCATGTGCAGCGCGGGGCGGTCCTTGATCCCGCCCGGATTGAAGCCTTCGAGTTTGGCCCAGAATCCACGATCACCCTCGGTGAACGGCGCGCTGACACGCAGAATCGGGGTGTTGCCCACCGTGGCGGCAATCGTCGCGCCGGGGTCCTGGCCACGTGGATGGGTGCGGCGCCGGTGCGGGGGGTCGAAAGGAAGAACAGAGGTCATCGGGGGGATCGCTTCCATGCCAGGCCGCGATCAAGCTAGAGCGGCCGCTGAAGTGGACACCAGTCACCGACCGACCAACCCGCGCGATGGTGCGGGGTCGAGCGGTCTGCGCTATCCGATCAGCGACGCGAGATGCACAGCCGGGCCAGAACGTCACGGCCCGCAGAAACCACGATCAGCCCGCGCGGCGGATCCCGCCCGACCAGGGGCGTCTCCCGGGGCAGCCATCCCCACAGCAGTGCGGCGGCGAAGAACAGGCCCGCGGCCAGCAACGCGGGGCGTAACCGGGAGGCCACGATGTCACCGACCTCGTCTTGAGCATCATCAGCTGTCGCGGCGACGCCGATATGGGCGTGGTCGGTGAAGGCAAGCTGGTCGTGGTCGCCGTCCGCGGTCACATGGTGGTCGACCTGCGAGACGGCCGGGGCGGCCGCGCTGGCCGGTGCCGCGCTGAACAGCGCGACGAACACCAGCCCGATCGCCGCCCAGAACCGGGCGCTGCGAAGTGTCCGTCGGGTGACCATGATGACGCCGACGGTAGCAGCGCTCGAAGCCCCTCAGCGGGTCCCGAGCTCCGCTTCGAGCAATCTTCGTTGAATCTTTATCAAACCTCTACCGCCCCTGCCGCGAGCGGGGAGGACGGTCGAAGTGGACCGAAGACGGCGTTCGGCGTGGAGGAGTTTCCCCGAAGGACTCCGGTGGGAAGCCATGACGGGGGCCGCAGCACTAAGGAGATTCATGCGCACCTCGACCGCGGTACTCGACGTTCACGGCCTGCACTGGGCCACTTCCGCCGCGGTGGTCGAGTCGGCCCTGGCGCGCCGCCCGGGGGTGACCGGGGTGCACGCCAATGCGGCCAATCAGACCGCAACGGTCACCTACGACCCAGCGGCGACGTCGGTGGCCGACCTCACCAGCTGGGTGCGCGACTGCGGTTTCCACTGCGCGGGCCGCTCGGTTCCCGACCACATTTGCGACCCGATGTCAGAGCCTGTCGGCCCGCGCCCGGGGCGCTCCGCCGATCGCCAGGTAGTCGGCGAACACGCCCATCACGCCCCGGCGACCCGGCACAGCCCGCACGAGATGATGGGCCATGGCGGGCACGCCGGCATGTCGATGGAGGCCATGGTGCGCGATATGCGCAACCGGTTCCTGGTGGCACTGGTGTTGTCGATCCCGATCATGCTGTTCTCGCCGATGGGCCGCGACATGCTCGGGTTCCATGTGCCCGCCCCGTTCGGGCTGCGCGACGACGTGTTCAGCTTCTTGTTGAGCCTGCCGGTGGTGTTCTACTCGGCGTGGATCTTCTTTGACGGCGCCTGGCGGGCGCTGCGCGCCAGGACCCTGGACATGATGGTCCTAGTCGCCGTCGCGGTCGGCGCGGGCTGGCTCTACAGCGTCGCGATCACCGTCACCGGCGGCGGCGAGGTGTTCTACGAGGCCGCATCGGTGCTGACAGCCTTTGTGCTGCTGGGACATTGGTTTGAGATGCGCGCCCGCGGCGGGGCCAACGAGGCGATCCGCACCCTGCTGGAGTTGGCCCCACCGATGGCGGTGGTGATCCGCGGCGGCGAACCGGTGGAGGTGCCCACCGCCGACGTGGTGGCCGGGGACCTGCTGCTGATCCGGCCCGGGGCCAAGATCGCCGTGGACGGCACCGTCGAGGAGGGCACCTCCGAGGTCGACGAGTCGATGGTGACCGGGGAGAGCCTGCCGGTGTCCAAAGCCGCCGGGGACACCGTGATCGGGGCGTCGATCAACACCACCGGCACACTGCGGGTACGGGCGACCAACGTGGGCTCCGACAGCGTGCTGGCCCAGATCGTGGCGATGGTGCAGCAGGCGCAGAACTCCAAGGCCCCCGGGCAGCGGTTGGCCGACCGGGCGGCGTTCTGGCTGGTGCTCGTCGCGCTGATCGGCGGGACGGTGACCTTCCTGGTGTGGTGGTCCGTCGGGGCAGGGGTGCAGACCGCACTGCTGTTTGCGATCACGGTAGTGGTCATCACCTGCCCGGACGCCCTCGGTCTGGCCACCCCGACGGCCATCATGGTCGGCACCGGTCTGGGCGCCAAACGCGGAGTGCTGTTCAAGAATGCGACTGCCCTGGAAACCGCGGCGCGCATCGACACCGTCGTGATGGACAAGACCGGCACCCTGACCAAAGGCGAGCCCGAAGTCACCGACCTCATCGCCGAGGCAATCAGCGAGCCCGAACTGCTGGGCCTGGTGGCGGCGGTGGAAAAAGAGTCCGAGCACCCGCTGGCCGCCGCGATCGTGCGCCACGCCACCGCACTGGGAGCGACCGCTGCGTCCGCGACCGGCTTCCGCAACGTGCCGGGCCACGGGGCCACGGCCACCGTGGACGGCCGGCGGGTGGCCGTCGGCAACCGCAAACTGATGGTGGACGAGGACGTGGACGTCCCGGCGGCGTTGATGGGCCGCCGCGACGAATGGGCCTCCACCGGCCGCACCGCGGTCCTCGTCGCCGTCGACGGCCGCGCAGTGGGTGTGATCGCGCTGGCCGATGCCGCCCGGGAAACCTCCGCCGCCGCGGTCCGGGACCTGCACGACCTGGGTGTGCAGGTCGTGATGCTCAGCGGTGACAATCAGGCCACCGCGCGCCGCATCGCCGACCAACTCGGCATCGACACCGTCATCGCCGAGGTGCTGCCCGGGGACAAGGCCGCCGAGATCGCCGACCTGCAGAAGGCGGGCCGCAAGGTCGCCATGGTCGGCGACGGCGTCAACGACGATCCCGCTATGGCGCAGGCCGACCTGGGGGTGGCGATCGGGGCGGGCCCCGATGTGGCGATCGAAAACGCCGATCTGGTGGTGATGCGCCCCGATCCCCCCGATGGGCCGAACGCGTTGCGGATCGGGCGGGGCCCCCCGCGCCAGACGGGCCAGAACCTGTGGGGGGCGG
>JAHBAP020000094.1 GCA_018500005.2 Mycobacterium sp.
CAGCGGTACCCAGGCGATCGCCTGCTGGCCCCTGGCGGCCGGCGGAGACCCGTTCGGTGTGCTGCAGATGACGTGGTCGGAGCCGCAGTCGTTCGACGATGCCCAACGGGCCTACGGTTCGGCGGTGGCCACCATGATCAGTCAGGCCCTGGTACGCGCCAGGGTCTACGCCGACGAACATGCGCGCGCCGCGGTGCTGCATTCGGTGGCACAGCCGGTCGCCCAGATACGTGCCGTCGGGCTGGAGTACAACGCGCTGTATCGACCGGCGGATGCCGCAAACGATCTCGGCGGGGACTGGTACAGCGTCATGGCGTTACCGGACCGGCGGACCTACCTGAGCGTCGGAGATGTGATGGGCCACGGACTGGCGTCCGTCGAAGATATGGCCCAGTTGCGCAGCACCAGTGACGCCTACGCGCATCAGGGCCTTCCGCCGGCGCAGATACTCGGCGAACTGAATCGCTTCGCCGTTCACCAGATTCGCGGAGAGTTCGCCACCAGCCTGGTGGCTGTCTTCGATCCCGTGCACAACTCGCTCGCCTACAGTTCGGCCGGACACCTGCCCGCGCTGCTGAGGCGCGCCGCGACCGGCAAGGTGATCCGGCTCTCCGATGCATCCGGTCCGATGCTCGGACCTTTCGAAGACTCGGTGTACGTCGGTAGCGTCGTTCTGGTCCAGCCCGGCGATGTCCTGGTGATGTACACCGACGGCCTCGTTGAACACCACCGCGAGGGAGTGATGGCGGGCATCGCCCATCTCGAACAGGCCGTCGCCGCATGGCCGCCGGAGGCCTTGCTGGATTGCGAAGCGCTGGCGCGCGACGTCGCGCCCGTCCTGCACGCGGACGATATCTGCCTGCTGGCGGTCAGATTCGGGGCGCCCGAGCCCAATTAGCTCGGGCCGCGCTACCGCAATTGACGGCGCCGCCGAAGCAGGAACGGGTTCGATAAGCTGCTTCATGTGATCCCGACAGGGGGAGGGGACGGTGTCGGCCCAGTGAAGCGAGGGTCGGCATGGTTGGGCGACAGTGCGGGTCTGTTCGCCGTGGTGTTCCTCGCCTTCGCCGCTGGAGCGGTGTTGTCTTGGGAGTCTTTCGGGTCCTCGCTGGGCCCGGCGTTTTTCTATCCCCCGGCCGGTGTGACGGCTGCGGCGATGATGCTCAGCCGAAGAGCGCTATGGCCGGCCGTCGCCGCCGCGGTCCTGGCCGGTGAAATTCTGGTCGACACCTACTTCGGCAATCCGTTGGCTGTTGCCGCCGGGTTCGGGCTGGCAAACGTGGTGGAGCCGCTGGTCGGCGCTTCGATCGTGCTGGCCTGGTGCGGCGGCCGGCCGGACCTGAGCAAGCGGCGTGACTTCGTCGCGTTTGTCGTCGGTGCATGCCTGATCGGACCGCTGTTCGGTGGCGTGGTCGGGGGGACTGTCAGCACTTCGGACACCGGGAAGCCGTGGTTGGGTTCGGTGATCAACTGGTGGGCCGGCGACGCTCTCGGCGTTCTGGTGGTCGGCGCTCCGATCCTGCTCTGGGCGACGCAGTCCCATATCGTTCGTCGGCGTCCCTGGGAAACCCTCGGCGTGCTCGGGACGACAGCCCTGTTGTCGGCTGCCGCATTCTGGACCGAGGCCCCGCCGTCGATGCTGATCCTGCCCGTGCTGGCATGGGCGGCTTTGCGACTGGACATGCTCGGCGCAGCGCTGGGCGGCGCGGTCGCGGCATTTCTTGCCAATGTCATGGCCTTGCGCGGGCGGGGCCTGTTCTCCAGCATGGACGTCTCGATCAGTACGCGGGTGGCGCTGACCCAGATTTTCATCGCGATCATCGTGGTGGTCGCGATGCTCATCGCGCAGGAGGCCGCCGCGCGGCAGAGCGCCGTTCAGGAACGGGAAGCCGAGCGTCGCGAACGGATGCGGCTCGAAACACTGTCCAGACTTGCCCAGCAACTCGCCGGGGCGCTGACTCCGCACGATGTCGGCGAGGCGCTGGAGGAACAGGTTCTCAACGAGGCCGGCGCCAAGGCACTGAACCTCGGTCTGGTCAGTGCCGACGGCCGCAATTTGGAGTGGGTCACTATGTCCGGGTATCCGCAGGCGGTGGTCGACGAGTTCGCCGGTGGCGTTGCGCTCAGCGAACGAACGGTGGCCACCGACGTGGTCCGCTCCGGTCAGCCGCTGCTGGTCCACACCGCCGAGGAGTACGCCCGCAGGTACCCGGAGAAGGCGCACTGGACCCGGATCTCCGGAGCGCAGTCGACGGCGGGCTGGCCGCTGACCTCGGGAGGCAAACCGTTCGGCGCGGTGCTGATGGTGTGGTCCGATCCGCAGCCGTTCAACACCGCCCAGCGGGCCTATATCTCCGCCGTCGCCACCATGGTGGGTCAGGCGCTGGTGCGGGCCCGGATCTATTCCGACGAACACGCGCGGGCCGCCGTGCTGCAGTCCGCGGTGCTGCCGACCAGTCCGGTGGACACCTGCGGACTCGACGTGGCCGTCGCCTATGAGCCGGCCGACGTCGCCCAGGGCCTGGGTGGCGACTGGTACGACATCATGCCGCTGCCTAAAGGGCGGACCTACTTCGCTGTCGGCGACGTGGTCGGCCACGGGTTGCCCGCCGTGGAGGATATGGCCCAACTTCGCAGTGCCGGAAGAGCATTGGCGCATCAGGGCCTGCCGCCCGCGCAGTTGCTCGCCGAGCTCAACGGTTTCACCCGCCACGCCAGCATCGGCAAGTTCGCCACCATGTCGGTGGCCATCCTCGACCCGGACGAAGGCCGGCTGTCCTACGGGTCCGCCGGCCACCCGCCGCCATTCCTGCGCTGCGCTGTCGACGGTGAGGTAATCCGGTTGGCGGAGGCGCGAGGTCCGGTTCTCGGGCCCGTGCAGGAAGCCACCTACACCGGGGCTTCCGTTCGGATCGCACCCGGCGACATCCTGGTCATGTACACCGACGGCCTGGTCGAGCGCCACGGCATGGACATCGAGATGGGACTCGCCCGCGCCCAGCAGATGATCGCCGGCTGGGGTGCCGACGACCCGCTGCCGGAGCACTGCGAGGTGCTTCAGGCAACCCTGTCGCCGCGACCCCGGGCCGACGACGTCTGCATCATCGCCGTGCGTTTCGACTAGCGCCGGGCGAAGGCGCGCAGCCAGTCGAGCCAGGCGGCCATTCCCTCGCCGGTGCGGGCGCTGACCGGCAGGATCGTCGCGCCCGGATTGACCTCGCGGACCCGCGCAACGTAGGTGTCGACGTCGGCATCCAGGTACGGCACCAGGTCGATCTTATTGAGCAGCACCACATCCACCGAGCGGAACATCACCGGGTATTTCAGCGGCTTGTCCTCGCCCTCGGTGACTGAATAGACCATCGCCTTGGCATGCTCGCCGACGTCGAACTCGGCCGGGCACACCAGGTTCCCGACGTTCTCGATGATCACCAGGTCGAGTTTGGGCAGATCCAGTCCGTCCAGGGCCCGATGAACCATCGGGGCGTCGAGGTGGCATTCCCCGCCGAAACCGTTGGCCGTGTTCAGCAGCGAGATCTGCGCGCCGCGACCGTCGAGTTTGGCGGCGTCGAGGTCGGTGGCGATATCGCCTTCCACGATCCCGACGGCGAATTCGCCGGCCAGGGCGTCCAGCGTCGCGGCCAGGATGGTGGTCTTCCCCGAACCCGGTGAGCTCATCAGGTTCAGCGCACGGATCCCGTTGCGCTCGAACGCTTCCCGGTTGACCGCGGCGCGGTTGTCGTTCTCGGCGAAAATTGCCTCGAGCACCTCGATGCGCTCAGTGCCGGTGGCGTAGGCGCTGTGGTCCCCGTGCTCATGGGGATGGTCGTGATCGTGACTGTGCACGGTGCCGTCGTCGTGGCGGTGGAAGCGACCCATTGCGAACCTTTCGTTAGGTGACGTCGGCTAGTTCACGTCTATGGAGGTCACCAGGAACTCCTCGCCCCGGACCACCGATACATCGGCACTCTCGCAGAGTGGGCAGAACACCGACCAGCGCGATTCGATCACGGACTGGCGGCCACAACCACGGCATGACACCTCGGCGGCGACGAGTTCCAATTCCAACTCCGCCTCCGGCATGTCCGCATGGTCGCGAACCAAGTTCCAGCAGAACGACAGCGTCTCCGGCACCACCTGGCGTAACGCCCCGACCTGAACCCGCACGACATCGACGCGTCGGCCCGCGGCGTGGGGTTTGACCACCCCGGCGATCGCCTGACACAGCGACAGTTCGTGCACGGCCCGAACGCTACGCCACGTTGCCGCAGTGTCCCGATATGATCCCGGCGTGGGGGATGTGGGGGGAGCAGTCACATCGTCCGCAATTCGTGTATTTGCCGTCGTATTCGTGGCGTACCTGGCCGGCGCGGTGGCCTCGGCGATGGCGTTCGGGTCGACCACTGCCTCCGCCTTCTTCGCGCCGGGCGGGATCACGGTGGCGGCACTGCTCCTCAGCCCCCGGTCCCGG
>JAHBAP020000176.1 GCA_018500005.2 Mycobacterium sp.
GAACAGGATGAACTTGCCGGTCTCGCGCCAGTACCCGAAGGCGCCCGCGATGCGATCGCCGTCCTTGATCAGTTCGGTGATCGCGCACTCGTGGAAGATCTTGATCCGGGCTTCGTAGTCGCCCAGTTCGGCCTTGTCCTCCGGCTGCAGCGAGACGATCTTCTGCTGCAGGGTGCGGATGATCTCCAGGCCGGTGCGGTCGCCGCCGTGGGCAAGGCGCGGGTAGGTGTGGCCGCCGAAGTGGCGCTGGCTGATCCGGCCGTCCTTTGTCCGGTCGAACAGGGCGCCGTAGGTCTCCAGTTCCCACACCCGTTCGGGGGCCTCCTGCGCGTGCAGTTCGGCCATCCGCCAGTTGTTGAGGAACTTCCCGCCGCGCATGGTGTCGGCGAAGTGCACCTTCCAGTTGTCCTTGGGGTTGGCGTTGCCCATCGCCGCCGCACAGCCGCCCTCGGCCATCACGGTGTGGGCCTTGCCGAACAGGGACTTGGTCACCACCGCGACCTTCAGGCCGCGCGGGCGGGCTTCGATGACGGCGCGCAGGCCCGAACCGCCAGCACCGATGACGACGACGTCGTACTGATGGCGCTCGACTTCAACCATGGACAGCTTGCTCCTAGAACTCGGTAAGCGTTATCGCTTTGTCAGCCAATGAATCTCAGGTCGGAGATGGTGCCGCTGGCCACCAGCATGATGTAGAAGTCGGTGAACATCAGGGTGCCCAGGGTGATCCACGCGAACTTCTTGTGATGCACGTTCAGCTTGCTGATCTCGGTCCACAGCTTGTAGCGCACCGGATGCTTGGAGAAGTGCTTGAGTCGACCGCCCATGACGTGCCGGCAGGAGTGGCAGGAGATCGTGTAGGGCCACAGCAGAATGACGTTGACCCAGAGGATGACGTTGCCCAGGCCGAACCCGAAGCCGGACGGCGAGTGCATCGCCTGGATCGCGTCCCAGGTGTTGATCACCGAGATCAGCGCGGCGATGTAGAAGAAGTAGCGGTGCAGGTTCTGCAGGATGAGCGGGAACCGGGTCTCGCCGGTGTATTTGGCGTGCGGTTCGGCCACTGCGCATGCGGTCGGCGACTGCCAGACCGACCGGTAGTAGGCGCCACGGTAGTAGTAGCAGGTCAGCCGGAACAGCAGCAGGAACGGCAGCGACAGCAGCGCATAGGGGAGCAGCGACAGCGGACCGGAACCGGGCAGGATCTGCGGCCAGAACTCGCTGGCCTCACCACACTTGACGCTGACGCACGGCGAGTAGAACGGCGTCAGGTAGTGGTACTTCTCGACGAAGAAGTGGTCCCGTTGGAACGCCCGCACCGTCGCGTAGATGACGAACGCGGCGAAGCCCAGATCCGTCAGGATCGGCGACTTCAGCCAGTTGTCGGTGCGCAGAGTCTTCTGCGGGATCTGGGCCCGTCCGGGCGAGAAAACGCCGGTGGCACGCCGGTTGGCGGTGGGTGCGCTCATCTGCGGTGATCCCTTTCGAGTCAGCTGCTCCGAAGAGTACCCACGTCTACGCTCTCGGCTGAAATTGGGTCCAGGGCGGTACCGGACCCGGATCAGCGCCGGTTGCGGCCGCCCAGGCCCTCGTCTTCGACCCCGCTCCAGAACTCTCGGTCGTAGGGCGTGTCGGGCACCTGGATCTTCTCTCCGGAACTCACCGCCGAATGCGTGACCAACTCCAATTCGCCGGCGTCGAGCTCGAGAAGATCGAGGTCACCGACTATTCGCTCGAGGTCGATGACCACCCGGCGCATGGCCGGAGTGTCCCCGTAGCGGTGCTGCAGCGACGTGACGCAGCGGCGCAGATTGCCGATCAGGTCCTGCAGTTCGGCGAGTTCGGCGGCTCTGGACATGTGGTCTCCCCGGGCTATGCGCGTCGCGACTTGCTACCGATGCTAGCCATGTCGGCGGTGATTTGTGAGGGACGTCACGCCGAAGTCACCAGACGTCGCCGTCCCGCCAGTCGCACACCAACTCCGAATCCGGGTCGACAAGCAGGTCGGGGGAGGCGTCCACCGGCAGCACGAACACCGATCCGTCGTCCTCTTCGGTGCGCATCACCCCGGTCGGCGTTAGCACCGAGGTCGGTCCACGCCAACACACCCACCCGCGCGGCCGGTACAGCCGGGCACCCGCTCCGGAAGCGCTCAGCGCGCCGATCCGGTAGGCGCCCCGGATCACCTGCTCGGCCGCGTCCAAAACGGCGTTGCCCAGGCCTTGACCCCGCCAATCCTCTCGTACGGCAACGCCTTCCACGTAGCCGCAGCGCATTGCGGTGCCGCGGTGCAGCAGCCGGCGTTGCACCACCGCGGCGTGCGCAATCAGCGCGCCGCGGTGGCCGATGATGGCGTGCATACCGCCCAGCGTGTGCTCCCAGTCCGCATCGTTGAACTCCCCGGCGTAGGCGTCCACCAGCAGGCGATGGGCGTTGTTCAACGTCTCGGCGTCCAGGTCACTGGTATGGACCAGTCGGGCGGTGTGGACCTGCGTCACCATCCCAGCTCTACCAGTCCGCTCGCGTTGCCGGGCGGGAATTCCAGTGCAAGCGCACCGGCTGGCCCGGGCGTAGTTGGGCCACCTTGTCGGTATCGGCGTCGATGACGACGCCGATGACCGGGTAGCCCCCGGTGACCGGGTGGTCGGGACCGAGGATGACCGGTTGGCCGTTTGGTGGCACCTGCACGGCGCCGCGGGTGGCGCCCTCACTGGGTAATTGGCGGTCCGGCCGGCGATGCTGCAGGGGGGCACCGACCAATCGGACGCCCACCCGGTCGCTTCGCTCGGAGATGACCCAGTCGGTGCGCACCAGCGCATCCGGGTCGTCGAACCAATCTTCCCGCGGTCCGGGAACCACCCGAAGGTCCACCGTGCCGCCGCTGATCGGGCCGATCGGGGCCTGGTCGACGACGGGGAAATCGCCGACCGGCCGGCCGACGGCGACGAGGTCGCCGGGGCGCACCGGTTCCGGACCGATGCCGGACAGGGTGTCGTAGCTTCGCGACCCCAGAACCGTGGGCGCATCGACCCCGCCGCGGACGGCGAGGTAGCTGCGTAGCCCGGAAACCGGAATCCCGAGGGACAACACCTGGCCCTCCTCCAGATGGTGAATGCCGTTGATGCCGAACGGGATTCCATCGGCCGCCGGGCGAGCGTCGGCGCCGGTCACTGCGACGTCGACGGCCCCGCCGACCACGCGTGCGCTGAAACCGCCGAGGGTGATCTCCAAGCTCGCCGCGTCATCCGGATTGCCCACCAGACGATTGGCCAGGGCGTGCGCCCTGCGGTCGGCCGCCCCGGACCGTCCCACGCCCAGATTGGCGAGACCCGGTCTGCCGAGATCCTCGACCAGGGCGAGCGGCCCGGTCCGCAACACCTGCAGGTCGACCATTTCTAGGGTCGCCCTACTGCGCGGAACCGCACCCACATCCCGGGTGTCAGCAGGGCCGGTTGCGGGCGGCCCAGGTCCCAGAGCACCGCGTCGGTCCGGCCGATGAGCTGCCAACCGCCCGGCGATTCCCGTGGATAGATACCGCTGAACTCCCCGGCCAGCCCGACCGCCCCGGCCGGCACCCGGGTCCGAGGCTCGGAACGCCGCGGGACGGTAAGCCGTGGATCACCGCCCACCAGGTAGGCGAAACCC
>JAHBAP020000582.1 GCA_018500005.2 Mycobacterium sp.
CCCGTACCCCGGCGAAGTTGAAGTCCTCCCCAACCTCAACGCCTCCGCCGTGCAGGCCGCGAAGTGGTTCAGCGGCGAAGCCGACCCAGACTTCATCACCGACCCCGAGCGGCGGAAAGCGTTCCGAGCCAACGCCGAACGACTCCGAGTCGAATACCAGATCTGGGATCTGGAAAACGACCTCCACACCCTGTTGAACGACCTCGACGCAATGCCG
This sequence comes from Mycobacterium sp., assembly GCA_018500005.2. Lineage (GTDB taxonomy): Bacteria > Actinomycetota > Actinomycetes > Mycobacteriales > Mycobacteriaceae > Mycobacterium. Next base: position 218 of record JAHBAP020000582.1, read on the forward strand.
GACGACACCTCGGAATCCACCCGAGAACTGTTGGAAAACATGGTCATCAGAACTAAATTGCGCATCAGGGAACTGATGGAATCCGTTGATGAAACGTAACCGGAGGGCCGGCGTCGAAGATCGCTGGAACAAAACCAAACGCAACCCAGACGGCACCACCCAAACACTGCCCACCACCCGCAACGGCATCGGGAAGCGTTGGCGCGCAAGATACGTCGGCGACAGCGGCCGTGAACACTCGCAAATGTTCGCGCGCAAAATCGACGCCCAACGCTGGCTTGACCAACACATCTCCGACCACGTCACCGGAACATGGACCGACCCGCGTCTGTCCAGCCAACCCCTGCGCGTCATCGCCGACAAATGGCTGCAAACCAACAAAACCAAAGCCCCCAAAACGTATGCGGGCTACAAATCGATCCTGACCACCCTGGTGCTTCCCCGCTGGGGTGACGTGCCGCTCCGCGACATCAACTACGACAACATCCAGCAGTGGATCAGCAGCCTCTCCGTCGACGGGTCAGCCCGCTTTAAAGGGAAAGGGCTGTCGCCGTCGAGGGTCATCCAAGCCCACCAGGTGATGTCCCAGATCCTGCGGTACGCCGTCCGCTCCAAATACCTGCCCTACAACCCCGCCGACGACGCCGAACTGCCCCGCATCGGGGAAACGGAACGCCGCTACCTCACCCACGACGAACTACACCGCCTGGCCTTCGCGTCCGGCAGGTTCCGCACCCTCGTCCTCACCCTCGGCTACTGCGGCCTGCGGTTCGGTGAAGCTGCCGCCCTCACCGTGAACGACCTCGACCTTGATGCTCGACGGATACGGGTCAGCCGCTCAGTCACCAACGTCGCTGAAACCGGGATGCAGGAAGGGCCGACGAAAAACCACTCCGCGCGGTCCGTGCCCATCCCCAAGTTCCTGGCGCCCATGCTGAAAGCCGACATCAAAGGCCGCGGCACCGGCGACCTTGTCTTCCCGTCACCCCGCAACGGGGGGTGGTTGCCATTGGGCGAGTTCCGGTGGGCGTTCGACAAAGCTGTTGCTGCGGTGAAGCTCGGCGACCTTGTACCGCAGGAACTTCGGCACACCTGCGCGTCGTTGGCGATCTCGGCCGGCGGGAACATCAAAGTGGTGCAGCGGCTGCTGGGCCACAAGACGGCGACGATGACGTTGGACCGCTACGGCCACCTGTTTCCCGACGACCTCGACGCTGTCGCTGACAGGCTCAACCGGGCTGCTGCGGTCCCACTGCGGTCCATCGCCCGACTGCGGCTGGTCGGCGGCGAAGAAAAAACATCCTGAACTGCATTTTCCAGTGCCCCCAGTCGGACTCGAACCGACACTGTGCGGATTTTAAGTCCGCTGCCTCTGCCAATTGGGCTATGGGGGCGCCGCGCTGGGCATACGAACCGTACCCGCTTGCCATCACCGGAACGGCTGGCCCCGGCAGGCCAGATGTGGCGCGGCCGGCCCACCGCCAAGGAGCGGTGCGGAAGCGATACTGAACCCATGCATATCTCCGTCGACTACACGCTGTGCGAGGGCCATGGCCAATGCCTCATGGCCGCGCCAGAACTGTTCGACGTCCCCGACGACGCCGATCAGGTGGTGGTGCTCGACGCCGACCCACCGGAGTCCGAGCGCGACCGGGCGGTGCGGGCGGCGGCGATGTGCCCGGCGCAGGCGATCACGGTCAGTTGAGCCGACCGCCGTCGTCGAGCAACTGGAACCTTCCGGCGAGCGCGGCGGCGGCCACCCTGTTGGACACCCCGAGTTTGTTCAGCAGCGCGGCGACCATGCGCTTGGCGGTCCGCTCCGACACCGACATCCGGTCGGCGATATCGGCGGTCTCCATGCCGGTGGCCAGCAATCCCCACAGCTTGATGTCTTGGGCGCTGAGTCTGTCGAGCAGCGCGGACGGCGGCCGGTGGATGTTGCTCAGCAGCGCCTCGAGGAGTGCACCGTCGATCACCTTCAGCCCCTCGGCGATGGTCCACAGCGGGCCGGCCAGCGCCTCCGGCCGGGCGGTCTTGGGCAGGAATCCGTCGGCCCCGGCCCGTAGCGCCTCCTGGGCCAGTTCGGGATCATCGCTGCCCGACAGCGCCAGGATCCGGGTCCGGGGATGCCGGGCCTTGATGTGCCGGATCGCGGCGACCCCACCCAGGGGTGGCCTGGTCAGGTCGACGATCGCGACGTCGGCATCGCACCGCATTGCCAGATCGGCGGCCTCCTCCACCCGTGCCGTCTGCCCGCCGACGGTGAACATGCCACCCCATTCCCGGCCGAGCAGTAGCGCCAAACCCTGCGCGAACAGTTCGTGGTCGTCGACGATGACCACGACGATCTGTTTGCGGGGTTCCATTGCCGCGATGCTAGACCCAGCCTAGGGTCGCAGACGATGAACGACGGTCCAGCCATCGACAGTGACGACTTCGGCCTGGCCCGCACCGTCGTCGCGGTGCGCACGGCAGTGGTCCTCTCGATCGGCCTGCTACTTCTGATGGGACCGCCGTGGGTCCGCCAGCATATCGCCGCGACCCTCGCCGTGCTATCCGCTGCGCTGCTCTATTCCGTTGTGCTGCTTGCCAATCCCCAGCCGGAGATACGTCGCACCCGATTCGCCTGGGGCATCAGCCTCATCGACGGCGGATTCACCCTCGCGCTGATCGCCCTGACCGGCGGGGTAAACAGTCCGGTCGCGGCGGTGCTCGTGCTGGCCGTGATCGCGTCCGCGGCCCGGATGTCGTTCCGGGAGACACTCGGGTTCGCCGTCGTTCTCGGGGCCGGGTATCTGGTGGTGGCCCTGCACTCGCCAACGCCCGCCGTCGTCACACCGGATCCATGGCGTCAGGCCGGCTGGACGGCGCTGTATCTGATCTTCGTCGCCATCATGACCGCGGGCCTTTCGGCGTTGGCCGAACGCGAACAGAAGTCCCGCGTGCACGCACTGGTGGAGGCTGAGGCCGAACACGCCGCCGCCGAGGAGGAGCGAGATCTGCGGGCCAGGCTGCTGCAGTCCTACCAGTCGCAGCAGGATGGGCTTCAGGTGCTCGTGCACGAATTCCGCACTCCCATCGCGTCATTGGAGGCGCTGATGGACGCCGTCAACGCGGGTGATCTGGCACCCGAGGACCGAGAGATGAGCCTGCGGTTGGCAGGCCGCCACGTCGATCACCTCGCCGATATGATCGGCGCTCTCTCCGATGTGGCGTTGAGTCGACGCCCCACCTTCTCGGCCGGTCGGGTGCACCGCGTCGCCGTCACAGATGTCGTCGTCGCGGCGGCCGATGCCGTCGGCCTGCATCCGCCTCGACTGCGGGTGAGCGTCGAGGGCCTCAGCGATGCCGCGGTCAACGCCCAAGGACTACGCCGGGTGCTCACCAACCTGTTGGAGAACGCCTCCCGGCAAAGCGCTGACGCACCGGTGGATGTCACCTGCTCGAGAGACGGCGAGGACCTCGTCATCTCCGTGGCTGACCGCGGACCCGGAATCCCCGCGGAGAGCCTCGGCGAGGTGACCGCCAAGTACGTCAGCGCCGGCGGTCAGCGCGGCACCGCCGGTCTGGGTCTGTGGATCGTGCAACAGATCTCCGCGGCGATGGGCGGCCGGGTGGAGTTCAGCGCCCGCGACGGCGGCGGACTGATCGCGACCTTCCGCACACCGGCGGGCTGAGCCGGCGTCGAACTGGCCCGCACGGGCCAGGGATGGCACGCGCGATGGCCCCGGAAAGCCCGGGCGGCGGGAAGTCTTGTGACCATGACCACAGCGATGCCTGAGACCACCCACGGCGATATCGACCTGAGCGCCCGCGCGTTCTGGGCCAAATCCCCCGAGGAACGCGACGCCGCCTTCGCCGTGCTACGCAAGGAGAACCCGGTCCCCTGGAGCAGACCGGCCGAATCGGATCTGCTACCACCGGAACTCAACGTCCGGGGCTTCTGGTCGCTGACCACCCAGGAGGACATCCGCTATGCCAGCCGGCATCCGGAGATCTTCTCCTCCGCCGAGGGCATCACCATGGAGGATTTCGCCCCCGAAGCGCGGGAAGTGGCCCAGTCGTTCATCGCCATGGACGCACCGCGGCACGCCCAGTTGCGCGGGATCACCATGGATGCGTTCAAACCGAAGAACATGCGCCGCCTGCAGGACTGGATCCAGGGCCATGCCCGGGATCTCGTCAGCGAAATGTCGCACCTGGGCGAGGGCGACTTCGTCGAACTCGTGTCGGTGAAACTGCCGGCCCGCATCTTCGGCAGCTTCTTCGGCCTGCCCGAAGGCGAGATCCGGGACAAGGCCACCAACGCCGCCCAGCGACTACTCGGCTGGACCGACCCGCGGGTTCGCGGCGACCAGGGCGAGTTGGAACTGTTCATGGGTGCGGTGATGGACCTGCACGCGGTGGCCACCGAACTGATCCCCGAGCGCCGCGCCAACCCGGGCGAGGATCTGCTGACCTGGATGGTGCAGGCGGAGTTCGACGGGGTGAAGATGACCGACGACGAACTGCGCGCGTTCTTCGTGCTGCTGGCGGTGGCGGCCAACGACACCACCCGGCACGCATCGGCGCACGCGATCTACACCTTCTCCAAGTTCCCCGACCAGAAGGCACTGCTGATCGAGGACATCCCGGGACGGATCGACACCGCCGTCGAAGAGGTGCTGCGCTGGTCCTCCCCGCTGTTGCACATGCGGCGCACCGCCACCCGGGACATCACGGTCAACGGCTCGGAGATCAGAGCCGGTGACAAGGTGGTGCTCTGGTACATCTCCGGCAACCGGGACGAGGCGGTCTATGCCGACCCGTTCACCTTCGACATCCTGCGTAACCCCAACCCGCATATCGCATTCGGCGGCGGCGGCCCGCACCTCTGTCTGGGCGCGGCGTTGGCGCGGACCATGCTGCGTTCCCTGCTGACCGAGGTCTACACCCGCATCCCGGACATCTCCGCACCGGAACCGGACTTCCAGATCGCCAACTTCATCAACGGCATAAACAGCCTGCCCGCGACGTGGACCCCCGAGAAGAACTAGAAGCCGTGTCGATGGTGGGGGCTTTGGTCCTTTTGTGGGCGCAAAACCGTCGATAACCCCCACGTTCGACAGAAAGGATGCTCGATGAAGACAAAAGCCGGCGTGTTGTGGGGCCTGGGCCAGAAGTGGGAGGTCGAGGAGGTCGAACTCGACGGCCCCAAGGAGCGCGAGGTCATGGTCCGGCTGACCGCCTCGGGGCTGTGCCATTCCGATGACCACCTGATCACCGGAGATATGCCTATGCAACTGCCGGTCGTCGGCGGCCACGAGGGCGCCGGCGTCGTCGTGGAGGTCGGCCCCGGGGTGACCGACGTCGCCGAGGGCGACCATGTGGTGCTCAGCTTCATCCCCGCCTGCGGGCGGTGCGAGCCGTGCACCCGGGGCATGAGCAACCTGTGCGTGCTGGGTGCGGCGATCATCGCCGGCCCGCAGCTGGACGGAACGTTCCGCTTCCACGCCCGCGGCCAAGGGCTGGGCCAGATGTGCGTGCTGGGAACGTTTTCGGAGTACACCGTGGTGCCGGAGGCCTCCATCGTCAAAATCGACGACGACATCCCCCTCGACACCGCCGCCCTGGTGGGCTGCGGGGTGACCACGGGCTTCGGTAGTGCGGTGCGCACCGGTGAGGTGCGCGACGGTGACGCGGTGGTGGTGATGGGTGTCGGCGGCATCGGCATGAACGCCATCCAGGGTGCCCGGATCGCCGGCGCCCGGGTGATCGTCGCCCTGGACCCGATCGAATACAAACGCACCCGCGCCCTGGAGTTCGGCGCCACTCACACCGCGGCCACCCTGGAAGAGGCCCACGGGCTGGTGGCCGATCTGACCCGCGGGGCAATGGCCGATGCCTGCATCGTGACCACCGACTCCGCCGAGGGCGCCTATGTGGCCCAGGGCCTGAGCCTGGTCGGCAAGCGCGGGCGGGTGGTGATGACCGCGATCCCGCACCCAACCGATATGACCGTCGACATGTCGCTGTTCGACCTGACGCTCTACGAGAAGCAGGTCCGCGGTTCGCTGTTCGGATCCTCCAACCCGCGCAGCGACATCCCGCGGTTGCTCGCCATGCACAAGTCGGGTCAGCTGATGCTCGACGAGTTGATCACCCGCGAATACACCCTCGACGAGGTCAACCAGGGCTATGCCGATATGCACGCCGGGGTGAACATCCGCGGGCTGATCCGGTACTGAACCGTGATCGGCCCAGTTGCTGACACACCTCGATCGAGACAACTATCGTTGACTCGTGGAGCCCGCGCGGCGTGGGCCCGAAGGAGATGAGCCACATGAGCATTCCCGAGGTCAAGCGAGTCGGCACCTGTACCTGCCGCTGCGGCGCGTGCAAGAGCCAGGCCCACTGCCGCAATATCGGCAGTGGCTGCAAGGTCAAGCTCTGAACCACTAGCCCAACCCGCCGAACTCCGGTCCCGCCAACCCGGCGAGGCCGGAGTTTGTCGTTTGGAGCTCAGGGGATCGAGAGCGCGATCCCGTCGAGGATGTCGTGCTCGCTCACCACGAGTTCGGAGATTCCGGCGCGCTCGGCGAGCGCGGCGGCCAATTCCTGCACCACGATCGCGCCACCGCCGATGACGTCGACGCGGCCTTCATGCATCGGCCCGAGCGCGGCGCGTTGCGCGCGCGTCATGCCGATCAGTTGAGCGCACACCTCGAGCAGGTCGGCGAATCCGACCCGGGACAGGTGGATGGCGTCGGAGTCGTAGGTGGTCAGCTTGTGCGCGAGGGCGGCGATCGTGGTGAAGGTGCCGGCCACACCCACCCAGGTCCTGGCGTTCTGCACCGGCACCACTGCCAGCGCCTCGGCGAGCTTGTCGCGCACCACCTGCCGAGCCGCCGCGATCTCCGCAGGCGTCGGCGGATCTGAGTGCAGGCACCGTTCGGTCATCCGCACGCAACCGATGTCGGCGGAGTAGCCGGCCTGCACGCCACCGGCATCGCCGATCACCACTTCGGTGGATCCGCCGCCGAGGTCGACGACCACGAACGGGCCTGCGGCCGAATCTAATTCGGCAACAGCTCCGGCGAAGGACAGTCCAGCCTCCTCCTCGCCGGTGATCACCTCGGCCACCGCGCCGGGGACCGCCGAGCCCAGCACGGTGGCGGTCATCGCGAAGAACTCGTCGCGGTTGGCCGCATCGCGGGTCGCCGAAGTGGCCACCATCCGAAGTTTGCGAACCTGGTGGCGACTGATCAGCACCGCGTAGTCGACCAGCGCGGCACGGGTGCGGGCCAACGCCTCGGCCGAGAACCGACCGGTGGCGTCGACGCCCTCACCGAGGCGGACGATCCGCATCTCCCGGTGCAGGTCGATCAGCCTGGAAGGTGACTGCGACCGCTCTGCGATCAGCAGGCGAATCGAGTTGGTGCCGCAGTCGATCGCGGCGACGATTTCCCGGCTCACGGGCCCGCTTACCTCCACTGTTCGCGCATCAGGATCCCGGCCATCGCAGGTTCGGCTGCCAGCATTGCCAACGCCTCGTCGCCGAACGGGTTGACCCCGCGGCCCTTCGCCAGCGAGTGCGCCATCAGCACGTGCAGGCATTTGACCCGTTCGGGCATACCGCCCCCGGTAAAGGTGGTTCCCAACGGTTCGAGGGCATCGCGTTCGGCCAGATACGACTCGTGGGCCCGCCGGTAGGCGGCCGCAAGATCGGGATCCTCGGCGAGCCTGGCCGTCATCTCCCGCATCACCCCGTCGGACTCAAGTCGGCTGGCCGCGGCGGTCAGCGCAGGATGGGTCAGGTAGTACAGCGTCGGAAACGGAGTGCCGTCGGGCAGTCGGGGCGCTGTCTTGACCACCCCAGGCTCGCCGTTGGGGCATCGGTAGACGATCTCCAGGACGCCGCGCGGATCCCGGCCCAACTGCCGTGCCACGGACTCCAGGTCGGCCGGATCAACCACCGGGCGGCGGGGGTGGTGGAG
>JAHBAP020000253.1 GCA_018500005.2 Mycobacterium sp.
GCACCTGCTGCAGCAGGCGACCGCTCAGGCCGAGCGCCCCCAGCGGATCGAACCGGTCGCGCAGTCGGCGGCCGCGGCGGTGCCGGCACCGCCCAGGCCCGCCGTCGCGCCGGCTGCCGCACCCGTCCCCGCAGCCGGTTCCGTTCAGCGGCCGGTGCCGACGCCCGACCAGCCACGCGATATCAGCCCGCAGGCCCACGCCGAACGCAAGCGCAGGCTGATGATCGGTATCGGGGTGGGCGCCGCGATCCTGGCTGTGGCTCTCATCCTGCTGGGAACCTTCCTGCGCAATGTCTTCGGCGACGGGGGCGACAGCGGGCTCAAGGGTGAGCAGCTCGGCTTGAACACAACCACCGCCGCAGGTAAGGAAAGCACCGGGCCGATGGTAGAACCCGTTGCCGCAACGGTGTTCTCGCCCGGTGGTGGGGCGGATGCACCCAACCTTGCCAACCTGGCCATCGATGGGGACCCAGCGACGGTGTGGCCGACCGACACTTACACCGACCCGGTGCCCTTCCCCGGCTTCAAGAACGGCGTCGGCCTGATGCTGCAACTGCCCGAGCCGACGGTGATCGGCAGCGTTACCATCGGCGTCTCCAGCACCGGAACCCAGGTCCAGATCCGATCGGCGGACTCGACCAGTCCGTCGAGCCTGGAGGACACCACCCTGCTGACGGGTCCCACGCTGCTCAAACCTGGGACCAACACCATCTCGGTGCCCTCGGCGGCGCCGACGTCCAATCTGCTGGTGTGGATTTCGACGCTGGGGCAGGTCGGCGGAAAGAGCCGGACGGACATCTCCGAGATCACGGTCCGCGCCGCCGGTTCCTAACCGCCCGCCGCGCGGGTGAAGTGCCGGCCGGTGCCGGGATGATTAATGTCCGCGCCGTGCCCAGCTGGTCGGATCGTAGTGACGCCGAACTTCTGTACGCCCACGTCGCTGGTGACCGGTACGCCTTCGAGGAACTGTTCCGTCGGCACCGCGATCGGCTCTACCGGGTGGCGCGACGGCGCAGCCACACCGCCGAGGATGCCCATGATGCGGTCCAGGACGCCATGTTGTCCGCCCACCGCGCCGCCCCGTCGTTTCGCCACGATGCCGCGGTGGGCAGCTGGCTCAGTCGCATTGTCGTCAACGCCTGTCGGGACCGGTTGCGCCGCAGCATAATTCGTCCGACGATCGCACTGGTCGAAACTGATTGTCCGCCGGTTGCCGACCGGACCGGCGAGCTCGAGACCGCCCTGGTGGTCGCCCAGGCACTACGGCGACTGCCGGTCCAGCAACGCGATGCCGTGGTCGCCATCGATATGCACGGCTACTCGGTCGCCGATGCGGCTGCGCTGTTGGAGGTGGCCGAGGGCACGGTCAAGAGTCGATGCGCACGCGGCCGGGCCCGGCTCGCCGGACTCCTGCGGTGTCCCGGCGGAGTGTGGGCGGCACACTGATCCGATGGACGCTCATGACGCCGATGATCCTGACGGCACCGACGACGCCGAAGACGCTGACGACTCGGGAGAGCACATCGTCACGGGATCGCCCGTTGGGGACCGGCCCGTGCACGCGGTTCGCACGCGCCGGCCACCGGGCCGGCTCACCACCGCCGTCGGCGTCGGATTCGTCCTGATCGGGTTGGGTGTCGCCGCCGCGTCCTGCCTGGGTTCTCTCGGATCGAAAAGCACTCCGACCAGCGCCAGTCTGATCACCGTCGCGCCCACGGCCGATCCGGCGGCCTCCACGGCTTCGACGGTCCCGACCACGCCACAACTGCCTTGACGCACGTCCGGGAACAGCCGCGCCTACCCTGTTGTTTGTCTCGGTAGTGATTCCGCGCTGGGACTTGCGCAGAGAGAGCGGGTATGAGCGACCAAGTGCATGACGTCATCGTGATCGGTTCCGGTCCGGCCGGCTACACCGCGGCCATCTACACCGCCCGTGCCGAGTTGAAGCCGCTGGTGTTCGAGGGCACGTCGTTCGGCGGTGCCCTGATGACCACCACCGAGGTGGAGAACTTCCCCGGCTTCCGCTCCGGAATCATGGGTCCGGAACTGATGGACGAGATGCGAGAGCAGGCCCTGCGATTCGGTGCAGACCTTCAGATGGAGGACGTCGAATCGGTGTCGCTGGACGGTCCGGTCAAGAAAGTCGTGACCGCCGACGGCGAGACCCATCTGGCTCGCGCGGTGATCCTGGCCATGGGTGCGGCGGCGCGCTACCTCGGCGTCCCCGGTGAGCAGGAACTGCTGGGGCGCGGGGTGAGCGCGTGTGCCACCTGTGACGGATTCTTCTTCAAGGACCAGGACATCGCCGTGGTCGGCGGCGGCGACTCCGCGATGGAGGAGGCCACCTTCCTGACCCGCTTCGCCCGCAGTGTCACCCTGGTGCACCGCCGCGACGAATTCCGCGCATCGCGGATCATGCTGGACCGCGCCCGGTCCAACGAGAAGATCACCTTCCTGACCAACACCACCGTCGTCGCGGTCGAGGGCGACACCACGGTGACCGGCCTGCAGGTGCGCAATGTCCTGACCGGCGAGGAATCCACCTTGCCGGTGACCGGCGTGTTCGTCGCGGTCGGCCACGATCCCCGGTCCGAACTCGTCCGCGATGTCATCGACGTCGACCCGGACGGCTACGTCCTGGTTCAGGGCCGCAGCACAGCCACCTCGCTGCCCGGGGTGTTCGCCGCCGGTGACCTGGTGGACCGCACCTACCGGCAGGCGATCACCGCGGCCGGAAGCGGTTGCGCCGCCGCGATCGACGCGGAGCGCTGGCTCGCGGAGGCAGACGATGCCGAAGCGCACGATCCCCAGAACGCAGGCAGCACCGAGATGATTGGAGCCCAGCCGTGAGCACCGTTACCGTGACCGACGGCAACTTCGCCGAGACGGTCCTGATGAGCGAGAAACCCGTGCTGGTGGACTTCTGGGCGGCCTGGTGCGGGCCCTGCCGGATGGTGGCCCCGGTCCTGGAGGAGATCGCCGCGGAGAAGGCCGGCGTACTGACGGTGGCCAAGGTCGACGTCGACGCGAACCCGTCGACGGCGCGGGATTTCCAGGTTGTCTCCATTCCCACGCTGATCCTGTTCAAGGGCGGCAAGCCGGTCAAGCGCATCGTCGGAGCGAAGGGTAAGGCAGCTTTGCTGAGAGATATCGGCAGCGAACTTTAGCCACCATTTTCCAAGCGCCGACAGAAGCGAATTCGTTACCGACAGTTCGGCCGATCGGTTTGGCGCAAACCACGTTTCTTCTGCGACAATGCGAGTCATGTCCAGTCCCGGCGGCGCCCCCGACCTGCTGCGCCGTGGTGACCGCGGTGCCGCGGTGATCGAAATCCGTGCCTCGCTGGCGGCGCTGGGACTGCTGGAGAATCCGGACGACGATCTCACCACCGGAAAGCAAGTGGCGGTCGACGTCTTCGACGGCGAACTCGATCACGCGGTGCGCGCATTCCAGCAGCGTCGCGGTCTGCTGGTCGACGGTCTGGTCGGTCCCGCCACCTACCGGGCGCTGCGCGAGGCGTCCTATCGGTTGGGTGCCCGCACCCTAGCCCACCAGTTCGGCGCCCCGATGTACGGCGACGATGTTGCGACACTGCAGGCTCGATTGCAAGATCTCGGCTTCTATACCGGTTTGGTCGACGGCTACTTCGGGTTACAAACCCACAACTGCCTGATGTCCTACCAACGCGAGTACGGACTGGCACCGGACGGCATCTGCGGCCCGGAAACGTTGCGCTCCTTGTACTTTCTGGGCTCTCGGGTGACCGGCGGTTCGCTGCATGCGATCCGCGAGGAGGAGCATGTGCGTCGCTCCGGTCCGCGGCTGACGGGCAAGCGGATCATCATCGACCCGGGCCGCGGCGGTACCGATCACGGCTTGATCGTCAACGGTGCGCAGGGTCCGATCAGCGAGGCCGATATCCTGTGGGACCTGGCCAGCCGACTCGAGGGCCGGATGACGGCGATCGGGATGGAGACTTTCCTGTCCCGCCCGGTCAACCACAGCCCGGCCGACGCCGAGCGGGCGGCCACCGCCAATACCGTCGGCGCCGACTTGATGATCAGCCTGCGGTTCGAACGGCACGCCGGCCCGGCGGCCAATGGTGTCGCATCGTTCTACTTCGGCAGCCCGCACGGTTCGGTATCCACGATCGGACGGAACCTGGCGGACTTCATTCAGCGAGAAGTGGTGGCGCGAACCGGATTACGCGATTGCCGGACCCACGGCCGCACCTGGGACCTGCTGCGGCTGACCCGGATGCCGTCGGTCCAGGTGGATGTCGGTTACATCACCAGTCCGCACGACAGCGCGATGCTGGCCACCCGCGAGTGCCGCGATGCGATCGCCGAAGGCATTCTCGCCGCGGTGAAGAGGCTGTATCTGCTCGGCAAAAACGACCGTCCCACCGGCACGTTCACCTTCGCCGAACTGCTGGCGCACGAACAATCCGAGCACGGCCGCCCTGCGGTCTAGGACAACAGTCCCGCCACCGGTTGCCCCGCATCCAGCAGCCGCTCCAGGGCGGCCTCCACCTCGGCCTTCCAGCCCAGACCTTTGTCGAGTTCCAGTCGGAGCCGCGGAAAATACCGGTGCGGGGCGACCACCGTGAATCCGGCGTCCTGCAGGAAATCGGCGTCGATCATGCACAGGTCGTAGGAACAGTCCCCCAGCGCCCGGATCGCCGGTGCGAGATCGGGGTCGAGGGCCTGCGGGTCGTGCAACTCCGCCGCCTCGGGGGTCCGGCCGAAAGCCTCCAACGCGCGCACACCGCGCCGGACGAGTTCACTGACCACCTGCCCGATCAGCAGGTTGTTGAGACCGTCGGGCTGACCCGGCTCGACCCCCATCGAAGTGAGCAGAACGGCATCGGCGCTAACCGGGCCGGTCGGGAACCGTTGGGCCCGGGGCACCGCCCGCGGCGGAGCGTAAAGCACATAGCCCATGCACGGCTCGTCGGCGTCCTCGCCCCGTTCGACCGCCGCGGTGGCCACCTGTCCGCACGAACCCCACTCCAGCATGACCATGGACAGCCACGCCTCTTTCTCGAATTCGGGATCGGGTAGGTAATCACCGCCGTCGAGGGTCGCGGGGTCGACCTCCCAGAAGACACAGCGCCGTGCATGCTTGGGCAGCTGCTCGAAACCTTCGAGCCGCAGTGGCCTGATCCGAAACGACACGCAATTCTCCCCGGTCTTCCCCGGCCGTCGCGCCGTGCGGGCGCGCCCGGCAGTCTCAGGATAGGAGAGCGGAACGATCCCCGGCCACTATTCGCCGCTCTGCCCTGCCGTTCCGGCTGCTGTCACGAAATCCGTTGCAGGACTTGACCTTTGCGCTCCCCGGCCGGCGGCGGCGGCTTTTCGGCCATTGTTCTGTCACAGTGACGTAACGGCCTGGTGTCACCGGTTGCCGCTATTACGCGCCCGAACGGTTCATCAGACCGACAATTCGCTGAAGGTCGTCTACCGAGCCGAACTCGACGACGATCTTGCCCTTCCGCTTGCCCAGACTCACCGTAACCCTGGTGTCGTACGTACTCGAGAGGCGCTCCGCGACATCCTGCAACCCGGGCATCTGGATCGGCTTGCGACGTTTCGGGCCGGCCGGCTTCTCCCCCGCACTGTTCGCCAGGGTGACAGCCTCCTCGGTCGCCCGGACTGACAACCCCTCCGCGACGATCCGCGCGGCCAGCTCCTCCTGGGCCTCCGGGCCCGCCTCGAGGGCAAGCAGCGCCCGCGCATGTCCGGCCGATAGCACCCCGGCGGCCACCCGTCGCTGCACCGGGATCGGCAACCGAAGCAGGCGGATCATATTGCTGATGACCGGACGGGACCGTCCGATCCGGCTGGCGAGTTCCTCGTGGGTGACTTCGAATTCATCGAGCAGCTGCTGATAAGCGGCCGCTTCTTCCAGAGGATTCAACTGGGCCCGGTGGATGTTCTCCAGCGGGGGTTCGCGGGGCAGGTCGCCTTCGGCCGCCTCGCGGACGATCGCCGGCACGGCGGTCAGCCCCGCCTGCTGGGCCGCCCGCCAACGCCGCTCCCCCATCACC
>JAHBAP020000329.1 GCA_018500005.2 Mycobacterium sp.
CAGCGCGGAGCGCTTGAACTGGCTGAAGGAGTAGTAGCGCTGCGCGAAGACCTTCAGCCACCGCCGGATGTCGCGCAGTGAGTAGGCCGGCCGCTTGTCGACCGGGTACCCGGGCGGCCAGTCCCCCCGATCCGGGTCGCTCCAGGCATGCCAGGCCAGAAAGGCGACCTTCGACGGCCGGAATCCATAGCGCAGCACCTGAAACAGTGAGAAGTCCTGCAGCGCATAAGGTCCCACCTTCGCTTCGCTGCTCTGCACCTGTTCGCCGGTCGCGGCGGGCACCAATTCCGGGGTGATCTCGGTGTCGAGCACCGACTGCAGGATCCGGCCCACCTCGTCGTCGAACTCGCCGGAACCGATGACCCAGCGGATCAGGTGCTGGATCAGGGTCTTCGGCACGCCCGCATTGACGTTGTAGTGGCTCATCTGATCGCCGACGCCGTAGGTCGACCAGCCCAGCGCCAACTCGGAAAGGTCTCCGGTGCCCAGCACGATGCCGCCACGCTGGTTGGCGATCCGGAACAGGTAGTCGGTGCGCAAACCGGCCTGGACATTCTCGAAGGTGATGTCGTAGACGGCTTCCCCGCGTGCGTAGGGGTGGCCGATCTCGGAGAGCATCAACGTCGCCGTCGACCGGATGTCGATCTCCTCGAAGGTCACCCCGAGGGCCTTCGACAGCGCGATCGCATTGCTCTTGGTGCGCTCACCGGTCGCGAAGCCGGGCAGGGTGAACGCCAGGATGTCGCTGCGCGGCCGGCCTTCCCGGTCCATCGCCTTGGCCGCGACGAGGAGGGCGTGGGTGGAGTCCAGTCCACCGGAAACCCCGATGACGACCTTGGGAAAGTTCAGTGCCCGTAACCGTTGTTCGAGGCCGGAGACCTGGATGTTGTAGCCCTCGTAGCAGTCCTGCTCAAGGCGTATCGGGTCGCTGGGGACGAACGGAAAACGTTGCACCTCGCGCTGCAGGCCGATATCACCATGCGGCGGGTCGAGCCGGAATTCGATGCGGCGGAACGATATCGCGCTCTGGTGGTGGCGGCGATTATCGTCAAAGGTTCCCATCCGCAGGCGTTCGGCCCTCAGCAGATCGAGATCGAGGTCGGCGACCGACCGTCGGTCACCTTTGGGGAAGCGCTCCGACTCTGCCAGTAAAAGGCCGTTCTCGTAGATCATCGTCTGACCGTCCCAGGCCAGGTCCGTGCTGGACTCGCCCTCGCCGGCGGCGGCGTAGACGTAGGCGGCCAGGCAGCGCGCCGACGCCGACCGGGCCAACAGCTTGCGGTCCTCGGCGCGTCCGATGGTGATTGGACTGCCGGAGAGGTTCGCCAGCACCGTCGCACCGGCCAGTGCCGCCTCCGCACTCGGCGGCACCGGCACGAACATGTCCTCACAGATCTCAACGTGCAGAACCAGACCGGGCACATCGGATGCCGCGAACAGCAGATCCGGGCCGAACGGGACGTCCTCGCCGAGAAGTCGAAGGGTTCCGGTCATGTCGTCGCCCGGTGCCATTTGCCTGCGCTCGTAGAACTCCCGATATGTGGGCAGATAGGACTTCACGGCGACACCGAGAACCTCGCCGCGGTGGATCACGACTGCGGTGTTATAGATCCGGTGCAGGTGCCGCAAGGGCGCTCCGACCACCAGCACCGGCAACAAGCCGACTGAAGCTGTCACGACGTCAGCCAGGGCGGTTTCGACGGCGTCGAGCAGGGTGTCCTGCAGCAGGATGTCCTCGATCGAATAACCGGACAGCGTCAACTCCGGGAAGACGGCGACGGCAACTCCCTCGTCATGGCATTCCCGGGCGATCCGCAGCACAGAGGCGGCGTTGGCCGACGGATCGGCCAGCACCGTCCGATGCGTGCAGGCCGCCACCCGGGCAAATCCGTGCCGGTAGGCGCCGAAGAACAAGTCCACGCCATCATTGTGGCCCGAGCGCTACCCGGGGCGGCCGTGACATCACTCAGAAGGTCGCCTATTATGCAATTCTCAGTTTGCTCTTGCCCACGGGGGTTTCACCATGCCCGGTCGATTTCTGCGGGTAGCGGCCGCCGCATCGGTGTCAGTTGTGTTTTTGCTGACCGGTGCCGGCGCGGCCGTGGCGGCCCCGGACTCGTCCGGAAACAACGGCGGCGGCAAGTCGTCGTCGGCCGGGTCGGGCAACAGCGGTTCGAACCCCGGCAAGGGCGGTTCCAACCCCGGCAACAGCGGCTCAGCCCCGGGCAAAAGCGGCTCAGCCCCCGGCAACAGTGGCCCCGGCAACAGCGGTGCCAATCCGGGCAAGCCGGCGACGACGCCGTCGGGTAACTCCCCCGGGTCGGCGAATGCCGGGCCGAAGAACCCCGTGGCCGTCGCCGCAACCAGCAAGGCCAACCCGGCGAGCACCGGTAACCCCAGCTCCTTCGGCAAGTCAGTCGCCGCCGCAGCGAGCGGCAAGAGCAGCCAGGGCGCCAATGTCGAGGTTGAAATCCCCAGCGCCACAACGGTTCCCACCTCAGCACCCGCGGCGACTGCCGTCATCCCCACGAACGCCGCCGTACCGACCAGGCCCGTCACCGACCGCGATTCCACGCCGGCGACGCCACCGGCTCAGCGCAACGGCGCTGCACCAGCCGCTCCCGGCCCGCGCGTCGAGCCGTCGGTGGCCGGAGCACCCCCAGCGGCCCCGGGGCACCGGGACCAGAGCGCACCGGGGCGCCCGTCGACGGCGACTCCCGCGGCCGGGGCACTCTCGCTGACCCCGCCGCCGTCGAACCACCCCCCCGCCTCCGCCAGCACGCCGACTGCCTGGCTTGGCCACCTCGCCAACCGGGTCGTCAACGAGGTCCGGGCGGCGCTGCGCGAAGTAACGCTCACCGAACTCGCGATGGCGGCCCTACCCGGGCTGGTCGGCATCCTGTTCTTCTTCACCACCGGCATCGGCCTGGGCCACCGGCAGGCCAAGTTCGGTTTCGTCCTCGAAGCCAGCGGAGCGTTGCGGTTCGCGATCGGCGGCCCGCTGGGGGTGGTCCGCACAGGTGGCCTGATCTCGTTACGGCGGCGGCCGAGCAAGCCCCGCAGCAGCATCCAACACCGCAAGACCGTCGTTCTGCTCGACCCCGCCGCCTAGCCCACCGCGGCCGTGCAGAAGCCCTCGCGGCTGACCTAATCTCGTCACGTGGATACCCCGGAACTGGTCGCGCTGCTGGCAGGGCGCCGGATCGCCGTGCTGACCGGGGCGGGCGTGTCCACAGACTCCGGCATCCCCGACTACCGAGGCCCGGACTCCCCGCCGGCCAACCCGATGACGATCCGCCAGTTCACCTCCAGCCGCGAGTTCCGGCAACGGTATTGGGCGCGCAATCACCTGGGCTGGCGGCACATGGCACTTACCGAACCCAATGCCGGCCACCGCGCCCTGGCCGCCCTGGAGGATGCCGGAGTGGTCTCCGGCGTCATCACCCAGAACGTCGATCTGCTGCACACCAAAGCCGGCAGCCGCACAGTGATCAACCTGCACGGCACCTACGCGCGCGTGGTCTGCCTGGACTGCGGGGCCGGCATGTCGAGGGCGGATCTGGCGGAGAAGCTGGAAGCCGCCAACCCCGGCTTCACCGAACGAGCCGAGACGGTGGGCGGACTCGCGGTCGCCCCGGACGCCGACGCGACCGTCACCGACACCGAATCTTTCCAGTTCGTCGACTGCCCGCAATGCGACGGAATGCTCAAACCCGATATCGTCTACTTCGGCGAATCGGTCGCCAAAGAGGTTGTTGACCAAGCGTATTCATTGGTGGATGACTCCGAGGCCCTGCTGGTGGCCGGCTCCTCGCTGACGGTGTTCTCCGGCTACCGCTTCGTCCGGCACGCCGCCGCCCACCGAACCCCGGTGGCCATAATCAACCTCGGTCGCACCCGCGGCGATGAACTGGCCACCGTTAAAGTCGATGCGGGCTGCTCCCCGATCCTGACCCTCCTCGCCGAAGAACTCACCGGAAGCCGACTGCCGTAGGCTCTCCGAACGGCACCCGGAGACTAGGAGAAGCCATGGCGTCGGTGTTTGATATCGCGACCGCCCTCGCGGTAGGGGTTGGTCAGACGGTGATCAAACCCGTGCGCCCAGAGCCCGGACCGGTCACCGAGCGTTGGGGCGTCGGCGTCGGAGAGGTGGCCGCGCGTCTGCCCAAGATGCCCGGCCTGCTGCGCGGAATCGCCCGCCAACTCAACCAGTTCGGCTCGGTGGTGGTCAGCCCCGGCGGAATCGAGTTCGACGGAGACGAGGTCTCCTGGGGAAAGGTCACCGAGATCCGTACCCGCCGACTGGTCGGCTACCTGATCACCGACGCGGTCACCAAGCAGGTCGACCGGTTGCCGGTCTGGTGGTTTCCCGGCCGCGGCTTGGTGCTCACCGGCGTGACCCACGCCGCACTGACCGCCGTCGCGGTGGTGGCCGACCTGCACTTGGACCGGGGTATCTTCACTCTCTACATCCCCGCCGAGGTCCATTACCGAGGGCTTGTGCGGCCCAAGGACATTCAGCCGGGAATCCCGGCCGCGCTGGTGCTTGCCGACCCGGCCGTACGCGACTGTGTGGAAGCCACCGCCGAAGCCCACGGCGTTCCGGTGCTCCAGGCCGACAACGACGCCTTGGAGATGGCCGTCCAGCGTGCCGCGAAGATCCGGGCCGTAGTGGGCGGCATCGCCAACCTGGCCACCGGCCGTTAGGTCAGACCGCGACCAGATCGTCGGCGTGAACGGCCGGCCGGCGCATTTCGGCAGGCAGGTTCGAGGTGGAACGACCGATCATGGTCTCCAGTTCGGCGGCGTCGTAGGCGACCACGCCGCGGGCCACCATCTGCCCCTCCGGGCCGTGCAGTTCCACCACATCGCCGCCGAAGAACCTGCCACTACACCCGGTGATCCCGGCGGGCAGCAGTGACCGACGCTGCCCGACCACCGCACGCACCGCCCCGGCGTCCAGATTGAGCGTCCCGGCGGCCTCGGCGGCGTAGCGGACCCAGAAACGCCGGGCCGACATGCGCGTGGGCCGCGGCGCGAACACAGTGCCGACCGAGGCCTCGGTGAGCGCGTCAGACGCGTCGGCGGCGGCGGCCAGCAGCACCGGCACCCCGGCGTCGGCGGCCAGCAGCGCCGAGGACAACTTCGAGGCCATACCGCCGGTGCCCAGCTTGCTGCCCTGGCCGGCCACCACACCATCGAGATCATCGGGCCGAGCAACCTCAGGAATGAAGCGTGCATTACCTTTTCGCGGATCGGCGTCATACAGGCCGTCGATATCGGACAGCAGCACCAGCGCATCGGCGCCGACGAGATGGGCCACCAGCGCCGAGAGTCGATCGTTGTCACCGAACCGGATCTCGTTGGTGGCCACCGTGTCGTTTTCGTTGACGATCGCCACGGCGTGCAGTGCCCGCAGTCGGTCCAGCGTGCGCTGGGCATTGGTGTGCTGCACCCGCTGGGAGATGTCGTGTGCTGTGAGCAGCACCTGACCGACGGTTCGGTCATAGCGCCCGAATGCGGTGCTCCAGGCGTTGACCAAAGCGACCTGCCCGACACTGGCGGCGGCCTGCTTGGTGGCGAGGTCAGTGGGCCGCTTGGACAACCCGAGAGGTTCGATGCCCGCGGCAATCGCGCCAGAGGACACGATGACCACGTCGGTGCCGGCCTTCATCCTGGCCTCGATGGCGTCGGCCAGCGCGGCCAACCGGGTGGCGTCGAACAACCCGGAGGGATTGGTCAGGGCGGTGGTTCCGATTTTGACGACGATGCTGCGGGCGGTGCGGACGGCTTCCCGGTGGGAACTCGGGTCCAAACTCACTCGTCGTCCCCGGACTCACGGCGTTGGCGCTTGGCTTCGCGACGCTCGGCTGCACCGATCCGGTCGTTGCGTTCCACCCGGACATCGGTCCCGCGGCCGGACATCGTGGTGTCCACCCCGGCGGGGGTCTGCGGTTCCCAGTCGAAGGTCATGTCGCCGATGGTCACCGCGCACCCGGCCTTGGCGCCTCGCTTGAGAAGTTCGTCCTCGACCCCGAGTCGGGCCAGTCGGTCACCGAGGTAGCCGACCGCCTCGTCGTTGGTGAAATCGGTCTGGGCGACCCAGCGCTCCGGGCGGGTGCCCCGCACGATGAAGCCGCCGTGCGGACCCGGATCGGGTTCGACGGTGAACCCGCTGGAGTCCACCGGGACCGGACGGATCACCGGACGACGCGCGACCACCGGTGGCTGGGCGGCACGGTAGGCGGCAACCATGTCCCACAGACCAAAGGTCAACTCGCGCAGGCCTTTGCGACTCACCGTGGAGACCTCGTAGACCGCCCATCCGCGCTCGGCGATCTCCGGGCGGACGAAGTCGGCGAGCTCATGGGCCTCGGGCACGTCAATCTTGTTGAGCACCACCGCACGCGGCCGGTCGGCCAGGTCGCCCAGCGCGGAGTCGGCCTGCAGGGTCGGGCGGTAGGCGGCCAGTTCGGCCTCGACCGCGTCGATGTCGGAAATGGGGTCGCGGCCGGGTTCCAGCGTCGCGCAGTCCACGACATGCACCAGTACCGCGCATCGCTCGATATGACGCAGGAAATCCAGCCCAAGACCGCGTCCCTCCGATGCCCCCGGGATCAGTCCGGGCACGTCGGCGACGGTGAAGGTGTGGTCGCCGGCGGAAACCACACCGAGGTTGGGCACCAGGGTGGTGAAGGGGTAGTCAGCGATCTTCGGCTTCGCCGCCGAGATGGCCGACACCAGAGAGGACTTGCCCGCCGACGGAAAACCGATCAGTCCGACGTCGGCAACGGTCTTGAGTTCCAGAGTAAGGTCGCGGGCCTGCCCCTTCTCACCGAGCAGTGCGAAGCCGGGCGCCTTTCGGGCCCGGGACGCCAACGCAGCGTTGCCCAGGCCGCCGCGGCCACCCTCGGCGGCGACGAAACGGGTACCGGAGCCGACCAGATCGGCCAGCAGTCGACCACGTTCGTCGAGGATCACGGTGCCGTCGGGCACTCTTACCTCTAGATCGGCGCCCGCGGCGCCGTCCCGATTGCTGCCGGTGCCCTGCTTGCCCGACGGCGCGACGACGTTCGGGTGGAAGTGGAAGTCGAGCAGGGTGTGAACCTGGGGGTCGACGACCAGCACGACGCTGCCGCCGCGCCCGCCGTTGCCGCCGTCGGGCCCGCCGAGAGGCTTGTACTTCTCCCGGTGTACCGAGGCACAGCCGTTACCTCCGTTGCCCGCACGGGTGTGAATCACCACGCGGTCGACGAAGCGGGGCATCAGTGGGTCCTTTCAACCGTCGAGTGTGCAACGCACACTCGCGAAAAGAGACCTACTCCGGACGGACGGCGCGAACGATGTTGACGACCTTGCGGCCGCGCTTGACACCGAACTCCACCGCACCGGGGGCAGTGGCGAACAGAGTGTCGTCGCCGCCACGGCCGACGTTCACGCCGGGGTGGAAGTGAGTGCCACGCTGCCGGACCAGGATCTCGCCGGCCTTGACGACCTGACCGCCGAAACGCTTGACGCCGAGTCGCTGAGCGTTGGACTCGCGGCCGTTCCGTGAGCTGGAAGCGCCCTTCTTATGTGCCATGTCAGTCGCCTCCGCTACTTGATTCCGGTGACCTTGAGGACCGTCAAGGGCTGACGGTGTCCCTGCCGCTTGTGATAGCCGGTCTTGTTCTTGAACTTGTGGATACGGATCTTCGGGCCCTTGGTGTGCTCGAGGATCTCGCCGGTCACCGAGACCTTCGCCAGTTCCTTGACATCGGTGGTGACCTTGGCGCCGTTGACGACCAGGGCAACCGGGAGCGACACCGAGGCGCCCGGCTCGGACTCGATCTTCTCGACCTTCACAATGTCGCCGACAGCGACCTTGTACTGCTTGCCGCCCGTCTTGACGATCGCATAGGTGGCTGTGTCGGCCATCGTTCCTCTTCCAGTCGGCGACGCGGGGTCGCTCTAGTCGTGGGCACGCGCTACCGGTGGTTGCGCGAGCGGGTCTTGGTCGCGGTCCGCGCCGGCTGGCCGGGCGATCCCGCTGCCGCCGACCTCATCGAGATCCGGGCCTGGCGGCAACTGCTCAAGGGTACTTGACCAGCATGGGAGGGTCAAACCGCGGGTGGACCGGCCGGGCGGGCCGCCGACCTGCGGCGCGGCCGACGGGCCGGGGGCGTCGAGCCGACCTCTGCCCCGACCTCTGCCTCGACCCCGCGATCCTGCACTTCGTCGACGATCTCGAGGGTTTGGTCCTCCTCGATGGCGTCGTCGTCGATCACGTCCTCGTCGACCTCATCGAGCTCGATGTCATCGTCTTCGTCGTCCTCGTCGAGGTCGTCGTCTTCTTCGTCATCTTCGAGGTCGTCGTCATCCTCCTCGAGGTCGTCGTCGTCCTCGTCGAGGTCGGCAACCAGGTCCAGGACGGACTGACCGTCGGTCGGCTCCTCGACGATCAGCTCGCCGTCGAAGTCTTCGGCCAACTCGGCCTCGTCCTCGTCCTCATCGTCGATCTTCGCCGCGGCCATCGCCTTGAACATCGGATGTTCGCCCGGCACATGGCTGGGCACCCGGGTGACGGATTCGGCAACCGCCGCCTCCGGCGCCTCCTCGGTGCGGCCCTTGCGGCCGCGCCTGTTACGCCGGCCGCCCCCGCCGCTCGACTCGGCCTTGCGCCCGGTCGCCGGGGCATGGTCGACCGGTTCGGTGTGCATGATGATGCCCCGCCCCGTGCAGTGCGAACAGGTGGTGGAGAACGCCTCGATCAGTCCGGTGCCTAGGCGCTTGCGGGTCAGTTGCACCAGTCCCAGCGACGTCACCTCGGACACCTGGTGGCGGGTGCGGTCCCGAGCAAGCGCCTCGGTCAGTCGTCGCAGGACCAGATCACGGTTGGACTCGAGCACCATGTCGATGAAGTCGATGACGACGATTCCGCCGATATCGCGCAACCGCAGTTGGCGCACGATCTCCTCGGCGGCCTCGATGTTGTTCTTGGTGACGGTCTGTTCGAGGTTTCCGCCGGCGCCGGTGAACTTGCCGGTGTTGACGTCCACCACGGTCATGGCCTCGGTGCGGTCGATGACCAGGGTGCCGCCGGAGGGCAGCCACACCTTGCGATCCATCGCCTTGGCAAGTTGTTCGTCGATCCGGTGCACGGCGAACACATCCGGACCGTCTGGGTTGTCGTATTTGGTGAGCTTCGAGAGCAGTTCCGGCGCAACCGAATCCACGTAACCCGTGATGGTGTCCCAGGCGTTGTCACCGGACACGATCAACCCGGAAAAGTCCTCGTTGAACAGGTCGCGGATCACCTTGACCAGGACGTCGGGCTCTTCATAGAGGGCCACCGCCGCGCCGGCCTTCTTGGCCTTGGTCTGCTCGGCCTGCTCGGCGATCTTGGTCCATCGCTCCTGCAGTCGGTCGACGTCGGACCGGATGTCGTCTTCTTTCACGCCCTCGGAGGCGGTGCGGATGATCACCCCTGCGTCGGCCGGGACGACCTCGCGCAGGATGTCCTTGAGTCGCTGACGCTCGGTGTCGGGCAGCTTGCGGCTGATACCCGTCGACGAGGCCCCGGGCACATAGACCAGGTAACGGCCGGCCAGCGAGATCTGGGTGGTCAGCCGGGCGCCCTTGTGGCCGACCGGGTCCTTGCTGACCTGGACGACGACGTAGTCACCGGGTTTGAGCGCCTGCTCGATCTTGCGGTTGGCCCCGCCGAGACCGGCGGCTTCCCAGTTGACCTCGCCGGCGTAGAGCACCCCGTTGCGGCCGCGGCCGATGTCGACGAATGCTGCCTCCATCGAGGGCAGCACGTTCTGGACGATGCCGAGGTAGATGTTGCCTACCAGGGAGGCCGAGGCCGCCGAGGTGACGAAATGCTCGACAACGATGCCGTCCTCCATGACGGCGATCTGGGTGTAGCGCGCGCCCTGGTGCGGCGGCCCGGGGCGGGTCTTGTCGCGCACCCCCATGACCCGGTCCCCGGCCCCGCGGCGGGCCAGGAACTCACCCTCCGGCAGGATCCGCGGGCGGGGCCGGCCCGGCGCCCCGCCCCCCCCCCCGC
>JAHBAP020000068.1 GCA_018500005.2 Mycobacterium sp.
CAAGCCTTCGCCGCCACCGTCAGATGTTTATAAGGGACAGGGGTGAGCCGTCGGCCCTTCGCGTTGGCCCCGCCGCCACTGACCATCACCTGTCTCTGCCAGGCCGGGCGTTCGAACAGCGTCGAGGGCCCCCCGGCCGATCCCTGGGACAGTGGCGCGTCGAACCAGGCCTGCTCGGCCAGCCATCCGCCGGCGTCGTCGGTGGAAAGCGTGGTGCCACCGACGTTCGTCATCTCCGGGATGGAGGCGACGGAGTCCAAGCCGACGTTGTCGGCGTGCGGCGGCGAAGACCACTCCGTGCCGCCCTTGCACTCCAGTCCGGCCAGGTCGCCGCTGGCGTCAAAGGCCGTGGTTCCGTGGGTTTGCGCCTGGGCAAGCGCCTCGCGAACCGGGACCAGGTCGGCGGCGGTGACCAGCTTGTCGCACCCCCAGCCGATCGAGAAACTCCACACCGCACCCGGGAAGCGGCGGTCAGCGTCCTCCATCATCGCGGCGATCTTCTGGTAACCGCCGTCCCCCTCGACGGTGGGCCTGGCGTTGACCAGAACCTTCTTGGCATCGGGGGCGATCGCGTGCACCGCCTCGAGATCCATGGTGGCCTCGCCGCGGCGTTGGGCCGGTTGACCGCCGACGACTTCCGGGGTCAGCGGCGGCAGGTTGTGAGCGGCGGCGAACGCGTCCAGGTCGGCCTGGTCAAAACCGTCGAAGGCGAACACCACCACGGTGACGCCCTCTCCGGTGAATCCGGCGTCGCGCAGTGGCTGGGCGTTGTAAGTCCGCAGCAGTGCCTCGGGGGTCAGCCCCCGGCCCGGCACCTCGACCGGGAACGGCGGCCGGGATTCGCGGTGCGGGGTGTAGCCCAGGATCCGGCCCAACGCAGCCACGTCCGATCGGACCGGCGCGGGCACGGCCGGCTGCTGGGGAGCCGCGTAGAACACCTGCCCGCGACGCCCTCGGTAGTCGTGCACATCGACGTCGAAGGCCGCGGCCAGAGCGGCCGGGGCCCCCTCGACCACCGCCCAGGCGTCGCCGTCGCGCCACCGCACCGCCAGCCCACGGTCGGCCGACCAGCGCTCCAGCCGGTCGGGTCGGTGCGCGCCGTGCAGTGCAGCGGTCAGTTGCGCGCTGGCGCTGCGAGCCGGCCCGAGGTCGGTGGAACTGGCCAGCAGGTCCGCGTAGGGACCTCCGATGCGCGCTTCGGCCGGAGAAGTTGCGACACCGGCGCGGTCACCGATGATGGCGGCGGCGGCAAGGGCGAGCAAAACCGCGAGGCGCGTTTTCATCGTTCTCCCTTGGCAATTGCCAAAATCATACGTTCCTGGGCGGGGATTGCCGGCGCCGCCGCCGTGACGCCCGTGAGGACGCCCGGGCCGATGCCCCGCAGCCCGGGCAGAACGGCATATCCGGCACCACCCGATCGCAGTGCACACACAGAATCGGTTGCCCGGCGAAGTCGTCGGGTTGTTCGTGCAACAGCGCCAGTTGCACGCAGAACCGGGCCGCGAGCAGGGCTATCACCGTGATGGCGATATGAAGCGCCAGTTGCGGCCACTTCGGCAGCCGTGACGCGTCGATCACCCACATCGCGGTGTAGATCGCGACGACCAGCAGGGTGAATGCCATCAGTGCGGCGCGGACCACGCCGGGATGGTCGGCGGCACGTTTTCCCGGCCGGAACCACAGGACGATCCCGATCAGACCGCCGGCCGCGGCCGCGGTCAACGGGACTGCAACGCCGTACAGCACCGATTCGATGAGCAGTCGCCGCGACTCGATCTTGCCGATCACCCCGGTGACGAATTGCGGCGCCAACCGGGCGCTGGTGGCGGCAGCGGTGAAAGACAATGCGCCGAGGACACCGATGGAGAAGCCGTCCAGGGACTCGCTGGTGGGAGGCCGCCCACCGGACAGGCCCATGAGCACGCGGACGACGACAGCGGGCAGCACCATCAGAAGCGCCCCGCCGATCGAGATGGCCAGGCCCACGCCGATCAGGGCTTGCAGCACGAAACCCGCCGCAGTCGATATGCCGTAGGAACGGGCGATCAACCGGCCGGTGAACGACACCCAGCCAACCCCCAGCACACCGCCGAGGAGCGGGGCGACCACAACGGCCCAGATCGGTATGTCGCGCAGCAGATCAGCCTGCCAAAGGTAGAGCAGAAACAGCGACGGGACGCCGAGCGCGACGAGGGTGACCATAGGGCCGTGCAGTCGCAGCACCGAGAGCACGATGACCCCGGTCAACATCACCGTCATCGCCACCCGGAACGGGTTGCGGTGGATCCGCGGCAACTGCGGGAAAAGCGTGCTGGTGACCATCGGCAGCAGCACCCGTTCGGGCGGCGCCGCGGCGTACACCGATGGCCGCAGCAGAGCGAGTCGTCGCGGGTCGGGTTGATCCATCCCAACCCCGCAATAACCGCAGAAATTGGCCGCCGGAACCGTTGTGCCGCAACGGCTGCAGACGCGTCTGGCAACTTCGGATGAGCTCATCGTGTGCGGGCGAGCCTATCGCAGGCTGTCGGTCGCCGATGTCATGATCGACGGCATGGGTCACGACTGCCGCGAATGTCTGGCCGGACGCCCGCACTGCCACGGAACCCTGATCCACCATCCGGGGCAATCCCCCCAATGCACCGAGCCTGGATGCCACCACCCGGAGGTGCTCCTGCACTCACTGAGTGTCGACTGCGAGGCGATCGGCTGCGGGTGCGGCGAACACGGCGGCTACTGGGTAGCGATCTGAGCCCCGTCCGGTCTCACCCCATCGGGTCGGCGGCCCGCAGTGCCTCTTCGACCGGGTGCACATCCGGTTCCGGGTAGAACGGGGG
Organism: Mycobacterium sp.; assembly: GCA_018500005.2. GTDB lineage: Bacteria > Actinomycetota > Actinomycetes > Mycobacteriales > Mycobacteriaceae > Mycobacterium. The sequence continues at coordinate 2,835 of JAHBAP020000068.1, forward strand.
GTTACGCGCCCCCCACTGCACACAACTCCATCGGCCATCGGTGATCGGCGCCAGTGTCACCGCCTCGGTGTTCGCCAGGTGGTGTTCGAGCACAAAACTGGGTTCCACCCCGGCCAGGGTGCCGGCGATCAACCGGATCGCCGCACCGTGGCTGACGACGACGATGTCGTCGGTCCAATCACGGTCGTCGAGGTAACGCAGTCGCAAGTCGGTTATCACCGGCAGATAGCGGTCCAGCACCTCACGTCCGCTTTCACCGTCGGGCATAGCGGTGTCGAGATGTCCCTCATGCCAGCGCTGGTAGACGGTATTGAATTCGGCGATCGCCTCATCGTCGGTCCGATCCTCCAGAGCACCTGCCTGCACCTCGTGGATGCCCTCGACTTCGCGGGGCAGCACGGCTAGTTCGGCCCCGATCGCCGCCGCCGTCTGCGCCGCCCGGCGGGCCGCCGAATGCAGCAGCATGCCGGTCGGGTGCGTTCGCGTCCGGGCGAATTCCCGTCCCTGACGAATGCCGAGTTCGGTGAGTTCCGCGCCGGGCGGTCTGGTATCCAGCCGGCGTTCGACATTGGCCACGGACTGGCCGTGCCGAACCAGGATCAGCCGGCCGCTCACGATCCGCCACGCCTCAGCCCGGCCAGCCACTGCGCGGCCTCGTCGAGCTGCGGCGGAACAGCGCCCACCGCCGCGCCCGTCGGCCACGAACCCAGGTACCGGACATCTTCGCAGCGCCGGTGCAACGCCATCAGCGCCTCGGCCACCGCATGGTCGTCAACGTGGCCGACGTAGTCCAGAAAGAACATGTAGGTGCCGAGTTCGGTTCGGGTGGGCCGCGATTCGATACGGGTGAGATCGATACCCCGGATGCCGAATTCGGTCAGCGCGGCCACCAGCGCGCCGGGGGTGTTGCCGACTCTCAAAACCACCGAGGTGCGGTCGGCGCCGGTCCGGGCTGGCGGCGGGCCGGGGGGGCCCACCAGCACGAAACGGGTTCGTGCATTGACCTCATCGACGACGCCCCCGGCGAGGGTGTCCAGTCGGTAGCGTTGCGCGGCCAGGGCGGTGCTGACTCCGGCATCGGCCCGGCCTTCGGCAACGTCGAGGGCGGCCGACGCATTGGAGTGGGCCGGAACCACCCGCGCGTCGGGCAGGTGTTCACTCAGCCAGTGCCGCACCTGCGCGGCCGCTACCGGGTTTGCCGCCACCGTGCCGACCTGCACCGCCTGCGTCCCCGGCCGGACCACGATGCTGAACGCCACATTCAGGGTCAGTTCGGCGAATATCTGCAATGGCGCCCCGGCCGCCAGACTGTCCAGAGTGGGCAGCACACTGCCTTCGATCGAGTTCTCGATCGGCACGCACGCGAAGTCCGCGGCGCCGGCCCGGACGGCCTCCAGTGCGGCCGGAGTGCTCTCCGTGGGGAGCGCCTCGGATTCACCCCCGCCCGGCACCATTCCACCGGCGGCCATCCGCAACAGCGCCGCTTCGCTGAACGTTCCCTCCGGTCCGAGGTAGGCGATGCGGGCCACGCTCCAACCCTAGCCGTTGGTGGGGCCGCTACCGTGGCTCAGGTGATCGACCGTCGCGCCATCCGCATCGAAATCGGCGTGATGCTCGCGGTGACCTTCGGCGTTAGCGCCTTGGTCGCAGTTCTCCAACTCGCCGACGCCCTGCTCTCCGGACTGAGCGGACACCGGGTGCGGCTCAATCCGAACCAGTCGCGCTACGACCTGATCAATCTGGGGCTGAACCTGGTGTCGGTCTCACAGCTGGTGGCCTGGGGTGGACTCGCGCTTTATCTG
>JAHBAP020000576.1 GCA_018500005.2 Mycobacterium sp.
CCTGCTGCTGGCCCCGTTGTTGCGGTTCCTACCACCGGACGACCCGCGGATCCGCGCCACCGTGCTGGCGATCGCCGATGAGTTGACCGAGGACGGCCTAGTGCTGCGGTACCGGACCGAAGAGACCGACGACGGACTCAGCGGGGAGGAGGGCTCCTTCACCATCTGCTCGTTCTGGCTGGTGTCGGCGCTGGTGGAGATCGGCGAGATCAGTCGGGCCCGGCATCTGTGCGAGAAGCTGCTGTCCTTCGCCAGCCCGCTGCATCTCTACGCCGAGGAGATCGAGCCTTCGACCGGCCGGCACCTGGGCAACTTCCCGCAGGCGTTCACCCATCTGGCGCTGATAAACGCGGTGGTGCATGTGATCCGGGCCGAAGAGCAGGCCGATGGAACCGGCGTGTTTCATCCGGCCAACGCGCCAAGCTGAATTCAGCGGGCGCGGTTGATGTTTCCGCGAATCTTCCGGACGAGATCTGCGGCGCGGCCGCTGGCCACCCGACGGTTCGGATCTCCGTCGGTCACCGCCACATCGACGTCGATGAGGTAGTTGGCGACCTGACCCACTGCGTGTTCGGTGGGAAAGGCCGGATCCCGATCACTTTCGCCGTTGAGCACCGTCGTCGACAGGATCCCGTCGGACTCACGAACATCGGTGATGGTCCAGTCCAACGAGGACCGCGGGGTGACGTGCACGCTGACCCTGGTGTCGGCACAGGACCGCCATTGCGCCGCGAAACTCTCGAACATCCGACTTGCCTCGGCTTCGGAGCCGAACTCCACGACCCCGGTGTGCGCGCTTGAGACAGTCAGCCCTTCGCCGTAGCGGCTGAAGTCCTGCAATGCCACCTGCCGAACGCCGCCCTTCTCGTAGACGACCCGCATCAGCGGGGTTGCGGCCCCGAGGCAGTCGAGCGGGGAGACATCCTCGGCGTCGCGGAAGCCGTTGGGCAACAGGGCTATCCCGCCGACCAACGGCGGGCCGGTGGCGTCGAGTCGATTGCCGACCGCCTGGGCGACCTGCTCGGCGCTGGGGAGCACCTGCGGCAGGCTGAGCGCGCGCTGCGGGACCGGGCCGCCGTCGATCCTGTTCTCGCAGCCGGCCGTCAGGACAGCGCACAGCACCCCGGCGATCACCCGCCCCGTAAAGACCGCGCCGGAGGAAATGGCCCCCTACTTCCGAGTCTTGTCGCCAGCCTTATCGCTGGCGGCATCGGTCGACAGCGCTGCGACGAAGGCCTCCTGGGGGACGTCGACCCGCCCGATGGTCTTCATCCGCTTCTTGCCCTCTTTCTGCTTCTCCAGCAGTTTGCGCTTGCGGGTGATGTCACCGCCGTAGCACTTGGCGAGCACGTCCTTGCGGATCGCCCGGATGTTCTCGCGGGCGTTGATGTTCGAGCCGATGGCCGCCTGGACCGGCACCTCGAACTGCTGGCGAGGGATAAGTTCCTTGAGTTTGGTGGTCATCTTGTTGCCGTAGGCCTGCGCGGAGTCCTTGTGCACGATGGCGCTGAAGGCGTCGACCGCCTCACCCTGCAACAGGATGTCGACCTTGACCAGTTCGGCCTGCTGCTCGCCGGCCTCCTCGTAGTCCAGGCTGGCGTAGCCGCGGGTGCGCGACTTCAGCGAGTCGAAGAAATCGAAGATGATCTCGCCGAGCGGCATCGTGTAGCGCAGTTCAACCCGCTCCGGTGAGAGGTAGTCCATGCCGCCGAGCTCGCCGCGACGCGACTGGCACAGTTCCATGATGGTTCCGATGAACTCACTCGGTGCGATCACCGTGCACTTGACCACCGGCTCGTAGATCTCACGCATCTTGCCCGGAGGCCAGTCCGAGGGGTTGGTGACGACTTTTTCCGCGCCGTCCTCCTGGATGACCCGGTAGACGACGTTGGGCGAGGTGGAGATCAGGTCGAGATCGAATTCGCGCTCGAGACGTTCCCGGGTGATCTCCATGTGCAGCAATCCCAAAAAGCCGCAACGGAATCCGAACCCGAGCGCCACTGATGTCTCGGGCTCGTAGGTGAGCGCGGCGTCGTTGAGTTGCAGCTTGTCCAGTGCCTCGCGAAGGTTCGGATAGTCCGATCCGTCCACCGGGTAGAGGCCCGAGTAAACCATCGGCTTGGGCTCGCGATAGCCGGTAAGCGCCTCGGTGGCGCCGTGGCGCGCGCTGGTCACGGTGTCGCCGACCTTTGACTGCCGGACGTCCTTCACCCCGGTGATGAGGTAGCCCACCTCGCCGACGCCGAGGCCCTCGGAGGGCTTGGGTTCCGGGGAGACGATGCCGACCTCGAGCAGCTCGTGGGTCGCCCCGGTCGACATCATCTTGATCTTCTCGCGAGGAGTGATCTTGCCGTCGACGACGCGGACGTAGGTGACCACGCCGCGATAGATGTCATAGACCGAGTCGAAGATCATCGCCCGCGCTGGTGCGTCGGCGTCGCCGGTCGGAGCGGGCACCTGGCGCACCACCTCGTCGAGCAATGCCGCGACCCCCTCGCCGGTCTTGCCGGAGACCCGCAGCACGTCGGACGGTTCGCAGCCGATGATGTGGGCCAGCTCGCCCGCGTAGCGCTCGGGATCGGCGGCCGGCAGGTCGATCTTGTTGAGCACCGGGATGATCGTCAGGTCGCGGTCCAGGGCGAGGTAGAGATTAGCCAGCGTCTGGGCCTCGATGCCCTGGGCGGCGTCGACCAGCAGCACCGCGCCCTCACAGGCCTCCAGTGCGCGGGACACCTCGTAGGTGAAATCGACATGGCCAGGCGTGTCGATCAAATGCAGGACGACTTCCTCACCGGCGCGCTCCCCCTCGGCGACCGTCCACGGCAGGCGCACATTCTGGGCCTTGATGGTGATGCCACGTTCGCGCTCGATATCCATCCGGTCCAGGTACTGGGCGCGCATGGAGCGTTCGTCCACCACCCCGGTCAACTGCAGCATCCGGTCGGCAAGGGTGGACTTGCCGTGATCAATGTGAGCGATGATGCAGAAGTTACGAATCTGCGCCGGCGCAGTGAACGTCTGATCGGCGAAACTGCTGATGGGAATCTCCTGGGGACGGACGGGTTCCGGCGCGGACAAGCGTATCCAGCCGAGTGGGGCCGGACACAATCGCGACGCGCGGCCAACCGCGATCCTCGCCTATGCTCATCAGAATGGCGTCGCAGTGGAGGACGTTCCAGCGGTTCGCGGAGCATCTGGTGTTCAACGAGGCTCCCAAACTCATCCGTCAATTGCAGCAGCCCAACGGGGTGCAGCGGACGATCCAGACCGGCATCCAGACCGGGCTGCGACTGGGTATCGAAGCCCTCGTGGCCACGGCCATGCCGCCGCCCCCGCCGGTGGCGATCACCGCCGGCCGGCCGGTTACCCGCACCATGGTTCCGACCGCCGACCGTGCCCGCAGGGTGATCTACGCCCCCGATCTCGACGGCCGCGCCGATCCCGGCGAGGTGGTCTGGACCTGGGTGGTCTATGAGGACGACCCGACGAAGGGCAAGGACCGCCCGGTGCTGGTGGTCGGACGCGACCGCGACAACCTGCTCGGGCTGATGCTGTCCAGCCAGGCCCACCACACCCACGATCCGAGTTGGGTGCACGTGGGGACCGGCGGCTGGGATTACGAGGGGCGGCCCAGCTGGGTGCGGCTCGACCGGGTGCTCGACGTTCCCGAGGAGAGCATCCGGCGCGAGGGCGCGATCATGGACCGGATGACTTTCGAGGTCGTGGCCACCCGACTGCGCGTCGAGTACCGCTGGAGCTAAGCGGGCGCTAACCCCCGGTGATGTAGTCCTGCAACTGTTGACGCTCGGCCGCCAACTCCTGCATCCGAATCTTCACCACGTCGCCGATGCTGACGATTCCGACCAGTCGGCCGTCCTGCAGGACCGGTACGTGGCGCACCCGGTTGTTGGTCATCAACGCGGCCAGATCGTCGACCGGGTCATCGGGACGGCAGGTGACCGCGACAGCGCTCATGATCTCCCTGACCGGCCGGCGCAGCAGGTCGGGCCCGTGTTCGCGCAGATGGCGCACGACGTCGCGTTCGGAGACGATCCCCACCAAGCCGCCGATACTGGACTCCTGCCCGTCCGGGACCCCGATCACCACCATCGCCCCGATGTTGTGCACCGCCAACTCGGCCAGCAGGCCGGTGACCGTCGTGCTCTCGGTGACGGTCGCCACCGCGGAGCCCTTACTGCGCAAGATGTCCGCAATTCGCATCGGCCCTCAGCTCTGTGATGGAAGTCACATAAGGCTACGACGGGCGGGCGCGCCGCGAAAGAGGGACCGTTTCAGGTAAGACAGGCAGATGGACATCATCCTCACCGGCACCGGCAGCCCGATGGTCGACCCGAACCGGGCGGGGCCGTCAACCGTGGTGCAGGCAGGGGGACAAACCTTCCTAGTGGACTGCGGGCGCGGTGTGCTGATGCGGGCGGCCGCGGCCGGGATCCAGGCGTCCGGCCTGACCGCTCTGCTGCTGACCCATCTGCACAGCGACCACATCACCGACCTGTCCGACATCATCACCACCCGTTGGATCACCACGATCGGACCCAATCCGTTGCCGATCATCGGGCCGCCGGGAACCAAGGCTGTGGTGGAGGCGACACTGGCCGCGCTGGCGCCGGACATCTCCTACCGCGTTCACCACCACGCCGACATCACCGCGCCCCCGGAGGTTCACGTGCATGAGCACACCGAAGGTCAGGTGTGGGACGCCGGCAATGTTCGGATCACAGTCACCCCCACCGACCACCGTCCGGTGGAACCTACGATCGCCTTCCGCATCGAGCACGATGGCGGCTCGGTGGTGCTGGCCGGTGACAGCGTGCCGTGCGAAACGCTCGATGAACTGGCCCGGGGCGCGAATGTCCTGGTGCACACGGCAATCCGCAAGGATCTGGTGGAGCAGATGCCGGCGCAGCGGATCCGCGACATCCTGGACTACCACTCCTCGGTGGAGCAGGCCGCCGAAACCGCAGCCCGGGCCGGCGTGGACACGCTGGTACTCACCCATTACGTCCCACCGTTGACTCCCGGCCAGGAGGACCAGTGGCGGGCGCGCGCGACAGCGTTCGAGGGACGGGTGGAGTTGGGCGATGACCTGCTGACGGTATCGGTGAATCCTTAAGCCAGACGGGTCATCTCGACGACGACGTCGAGTTCACTGGACCCCTGGCCGAGGTAGATGCCTTTCAGCGGAGTCACATCGGCGTAGCTTCGGCCCGAGCCGACGCTGATGTACTGCTCATTGATCTCGGCATCGTTGGTGGGGTCGTAGTGCCACCAACTGCCGGTCCAGGCCTGAAACCAGGCGTGGCTCTCGCCCTGGACCGTCTCGCCGATGGCCGCCTCGGCCTTCGGATGCAGGTACCCCGAGACGTAGCGAGCCGGAATTCCCATCGCGCGCAACAGGATCAGCGACAGGTGCGCGAAGTCCTGGCACACCCCTTTGCCTTCCTGCAGCGCATCCAGGCCGGAAGAGTGCACACCGGTTGTGCCCGGCACGTACTGCAACTCGTTGCGCACCCACTCCACTACCGCCAGCACCGCGTGGTGCGGATCGCGCCCCTTGGCGAGTTGCCGGGCCACTCTGGACAGTTGCTTGCTGGCCGGGGTGTAGGGGGTCGGTATGAGCACCTCGTGGTAGCGGTCCAGAACTTTGTCCGACTGCAGGTCTGCCCACCCGGCGTCGGCCGCGGGTGCCTCAGCCTTGTCGGTTTCGACGACCGAGGCCGACGTCACCTCGAGTTCGATATGCGGTGCGTGCAGATCGAATGCGGTGACCGCGGTTCCCCAGTAGTCGACATACCGGTAGGACCGGGTGGCCGGCGCCGTCTCCACCCGGTTGACGATCACGTTCTGCCGGGAGTCCGATCGTGGAGTCAGCCGGGCCTCGTTGTAGGAGGCGGTCACCGGGGACTGGTAGGCGTACCCGGTCGCGTGCACCACTCGCATCCGCCACATCAGGCACCACCCCCAACCTCGGAGCTGTGACCCGCGTCCGACCAGGCCACCCATTTGGTGGGCCGGAAGAACTGCATGGCGATCGCTTCGGCGACGTCGCGGCAGGTGGCCTGCAGGGTCGCCAGTCGGTCCTCCAGCGACTCCAGCAGCGCGCCGACTGCTGGGGCGCACCCGCAGTGAACTGGAGTTCGTCCGGCCCGGTCGGCGGGACTGGTCATCAACCTCTCCAGGCTGTGCTCGGCCAAGCGCAGGGAGAAGAACGCCGAACGCGGGAAGAGCGGATCGAGCAGC
>JAHBAP020000285.1 GCA_018500005.2 Mycobacterium sp.
GGCTTGTCGGGCCCCTCGGCCTTGCCGGTTGACTGCGGTGTGGTGTCGTCGGACATGGGCGTCACCGTACTCCCGGCGGATGGTGCCCCTCAGCGGCGATGGTCACGCCGTCTGACTGACCGGACGTGCCCGGGAGGGGCACCTCGGGAACATCGGGGGTGCCGATTTGGGCGGCCAGCCACGGCAGCGACGCGGCGAACGCTTTCGCGCCGAACGGCCAGTCGTGCTTGCCGGGCAGGGGCACAACCGCGCAGTCGATGTCCTGCTCGCCGGCCAGACGGCACAGGGTGCGTGCCGCCGAGGTCGGATTCTTCGCCGGGTCGGCCTCGAGTGGTTCGTCCTGCAACGCCACCCCGGAGATCGCGTCGGAATCCTTGCTCGCAGGCTCGGACACCGCGAACCAGCCGGCCAGGCCCTCGTAGGTGCCGTGCCGTTCCATCACGGTCGCCGGATCCCAGTCGTCCCACGCGGCCGCATTGCCGCCGTGCAGCCGTTCGATGGTCTGCGCCTTGGTTCCGGCGTTGGGCGAGAGATCGCCGTCGATATTGACGAACGCGCTGAACAGTTCCGGATACTTCACGGCCAAGTTCAACGCGCAGGTCCCACCGGAGGACCATCCGACGACACCCCAGTTCGCCGGGTCGTCGCTGACCCCGAAGTTGTCGATCATGTACGGCACGACATCCTTTGTGAGGTGGTCAGCGGCGTTGCCGCGGGGGCCGTTCACGCATCCGGTGTCGTTGTTGAACGCCCCTCCGGAGTCGGCGAAGACCACGACGGGGGCGTTGCCGCCGTTCTTGGCGGCGAAATCGTCGAGGGTGGTGACCGCGTTCGCGGACCGGATCCAGTCGGCGGCGGTGTTGAACTGCCCACCGATCATCATGACCGCCGGTAGTGCGGGCGGGGGATTGCTGGAGAAGTAGGCGGGTGGCAGGTACACCACTTCGCCGCGGTGTTTGAAGCCGGAGGCGTCCGACGGGATGTTGACCGGCAGCACTTTGCCCTTGGCTGGAACGGTCTGCGCGGCAAGCATTTTCGCGACCGTGGCGTGATCGGTCTGACCGGGCAGCGGACCGCCGGTCAGCTGCCCCCAGGCCGTCTGCACGGTGGGGAAGTAGCCCACCCACAGGTTCAGCATGAGCCCGGCGCATAGCGCCGACACCGGTACCGCGAGCAGCGACAAACCGCGGCGTCGCCAACCGGCGGACCGCCAGCCCAGCACCGCGACGCCGACGGCCAGTCCGGTCACCCCGATCCAGATCCACAGCGTCGGCGGCGCCGGTTCACCGGACAGGCCGTTGGAGGCGATGTTCCAGTACGTGATTCCGATCGCCGCGACACCGAACAGTGCGGCGACGGGCAGCAACCGCCAGCGCCGGGCGCGCCATCCGATGGCCAGCACCAACAGCACCCCGGCCAGGATCTGGGCGGTCAGCGGAAGCCAGCCGTGCATCAGGGAGATGTGGTCGCGGAAGATGCCGATCGGCTCGGCGAGCGTCGTTGTGCCGCCCCCTGTCACTGGCGGCGCCATTGGCGGTGTCACGCCTACCATCGTGGCTCGTCTTCCTGGAAGTTTGCTGAAAATGCGGTGCTGCGACAGGCGGCGCGCCGCCCGTTACAGGTTAGCGCGGCTTGGCCAGCGGGAAGGGCAGGGTTTCGCGAATACTGCGGCCGGTGATCAGCATGACCACCCGGTCCACCCCGACTCCCAGCCCTCCGGTGGGCGGCATGGCATATTCCATCGCCTGCAGAAAGTCCTCGTCGAGCTCCATCGCCTCCGGGTCCCCGCCGGCGGCGAGCATCGACTGCTGCTGCAGGCGCCGGCGTTGCTCGACCGGGTCGGTCAGCTCGCTGTAGGCGGTGGCCAGTTCGACGCCCCAGGCCACCAGGTCCCAGCGTTCGGCGACACCGCTTCGGCTGCGGTGCGGCCGGGTCAGCGGCGAGACCGAGGTGGGGAAGTCGGTGTAGAACGTCGGGGCCTGGGTGTGTTCCTCCACCAGGCGTTCGTACAACTCCAGCACCACCGCGCCGGCGTCCCAGTGCGTGAGGTAGGGGACGCCCGCCTCGTCGCAGAGCGTCCGCAGCGTGCTCAATGGCGTCTCCTGGTCGACGTGGTGGCCCAACGCCTCCGAGATCGCCTCGTGGATGGTCTTGACCGGCCACCGCCCGGAGATGTCCACCGGCTGCATGCCGCCCTCGGGATCCGGCCGCATCACCACCGCCGAGCCGTTGGCGGCGATCGCCGCGTTCTGGATGAGCTCTCGGCAGCCGTCGATCCAGACCAGGTAGTCGGCGTGCGCCTGATAGGCCTCCAAGAGGGTGAACTCGGGGTTGTGGCTGAAGTCCACGCCCTCGTTGCGGAAGGCCCGGCCGAGTTCGAAGACCCGTTCCACCCCGCCGACGCAGAGTCGTTTGAGGTAGAGCTCCGGCGCGATCCGCAGGTACAGATCCATGTCGTAGGCGTTGATGTGGGTCTGGAAAGGCCGGGCGTTGGCCCCGCCGTGGATCTGCTGCAGGATCGGTGTCTCGACTTCGAGGAACCCCTTGGCGAATAGCGTCTCCCGGATCGAGCGCAGGATGTCGCTGCGGGCCTGGATCAGGTCACGGGCCACCGGGTTGACGGTCAGGTCGAGGTAGCGGGCGCGCACCCGCGCCTCCGGATCGGTCAGACCCTTCCATTTGTCGGGCAGCGGTCGCAGGCACTTGCCGAGCAGACGCCAACGGTTGACCAGCACCGAGCGGGTTCCGTTCTTGCTGTAACCCATCCGGCCGCTGACCTCGATCAGGTCCCCGAGGTCGACGCCGGAGAAGTCGGCGACGTCCCCGTCCAGGGTCGAGTGTTCGAGCAGGAGTTGTACGTCGCCGGACCAGTCCCGCAGTGTCGCGAACGTCACTCCGCCGTAGTCCCGGGTCCGCAGCACCCGCCCGGCCACCACGACCGGCGTGTCGTCGGCGGCTGCGATCGCCTCGGTGATCGTGTGCGTCGGGGGCGCCCCGCCGACCGGGTAGGCGTCGACGCCCTGTTCCTGCAGTGCCCGCAGTTTTTCCATTCGGACCCGGACCTGCTCGGGCAGGCGCGGTTCGCCGGTCTCGCCCTCCTCGGCAGCCCCGAGGGGGAAGGCGTCGACTCCGCCGTCGGTGAGCACGTGCGGGACGGCGGAATGGTGGCCGGTGTGCTGCTTGTTGCGCCGCGAGAACGGGAGCACCAGAAAGCCCTCGGCGATCACCGAGGCCACCCCGACGCGGGGAATCAGGCGGGCGTCCTCGTAGCACGCGTACCGCGGCACCCACTGCGGCTGGTACTTCATGTTGGAGCGGTACAGGGTCTCCAGTTGCCACCAGCGGGAGAAGAACACCAGCAGTGCCCGCCACAGCCGGGCCACCGGGCCGGCGCCGAGCCGGGCGCCCTCCTCGAACGCTGACCGGAACATAGCGAAGTTCAGCGAGACGCGGTTCACGCCGACGGTATCGGCGTGTTGAAGCAACTCGCTGACCATGAACTCGACCGTGCCGTTGGGGGACTGCGGCGAGCGGCGCATCAGGTCCAGGGACAAACCGGTGGAACCCCACGGCACGAACGACAGCATGCCCACGACCTGGCCCGAACCTGATTCCGCATCGCCCTGAACGGCTTCGACCAGCAGGCAGTCGCCGTCGGCGGTGTCACCCAGGCGCCCCAGCGCCATCGAGAAGCCGCGCTCGGTCTCGGTGTCGCGCCACGCGTCGGCCCGCTCGATCACCTGGGCCATCTCGTCGGGGCTCAGGTCGCGGTGGCGGCACATACGCACGGTCAACCCGGCCCGCCGGGCCCGGGTGACCGCCTGGCGCACCCCGCGCATGTCGGCGCCGGACAGGCGGAAGTTGTCGGGGTAGAGGATCGCCTCGTCGCCGAGTTGCAGCGCACTCAGGCCACCCTCGCGGTAGGCCCGGGCGCCGGTCGAACTGGCACCCATGACGCCCGGTGCCCA
>JAHBAP020000585.1 GCA_018500005.2 Mycobacterium sp.
ACGGGGGACTGCGCGCGGTGATGGCCGTGCCGACCCCCGACGGCGGCCCGCTGGAGCTGGCGACCGGCAGGCTGTCCGATATCGACCCCATGCACGCCATGACCATCCACAAGAGCCAGGGCAGCCAGGGCACCGAGGTCACCGTGCTGCTACCGACCGAGGACTCCCGACTGCTGACCCGGGAGCTGCTCTACACGGCGGTGACCCGGGCCCGGCAGAAGGTCCGGGTGATCGGGACGGCCGAGCAGTTGCGGGCTGCAGTGGACCGCCGGGCGATGCGGGCGACCGGTCTGGCCGGTCGGCTTCGTGACCGCGGGCCCCTCACACCCGGTGCAGGGTCACCTCGCTGAGCGCACCGGCGTCGGCGACCGCAGTCAGGTAGGTGTGGAACGGCTGCCGGCGACGATCGGTCGGCGAGCCGGGGTTGAGCAGCCGTAGGCCCGACTCGGCGGTGCTGTCCCACGGAATGTGACTGTGCCCGAACACCAGAACGTCGGTATCCGGGTAAGCCCTGGCCATCCGGGCCTCTCGGCCACCCGCCGAACCGGTCTCGTGCACGACGGTGAACCGTAGCCCGGCCAGGTCGATGTCGGCCCGCTCGGGAAGCCGCGCCCGCAGCGCCGGGCCGTCGTTATTGCCCCAGCACCCGACCAGCCGCGCGCAGCGCGCTTCCAGTTCGTCGAGCAGATCGACGTGCACCCAGTCCCCGGCGTGGATCACCACGTCGGCGGCCTCCGCCTGCTGCCACACCGCGGCGGGCAGGTCGCGGGCGCGGCCCGGAATGTGGGTGTCGGAGATCAGCAGGATGCGCATGGGTCACCGTACGCTGGAACCATGGCCAGTGGCGACAGCATCAACGACGTCGAGAAGCGCTGGCACGACCCGGAGCAGGTGCGTGCGGCGATCAAATACGTGCTCGTGGTGATCGCTCTGGCTGCTGCGGCCTTCGCCGCCACCGTGATGTGGCGCTCGCTGCTGGCCGGGATCCTGGTGCCGGTCATCCTGTTCCTCGGCGGGATCGGCGCGTTCGTCCGCACCTATCAGGTGTGGAAGGCCGAGGGCGTGTGGCCGATCTGGCAGGCCGCCGGGTGGTTCCTGCTGCTGGTATTCCTGGTCTGCCTCGGCGTGCCGTTCTCGGTGGCTCAGCAGGCGGGCTGAGGCGGCCATACTCATCGGGTGAGTCCCGCCCCGTTGTCCGGAGTCCGGATCGTCGAAATCTCCAGCTTCGTCGCCGTGCCACTGGCCGGCATGACATTGGCTCAACTCGGCGCCGAGGTGGTCCGCATCGACCCGGTCGGCGGTGCGGCCGACTACCGCCGCTGGCCGGTGACACCCGGCGGGGACAGCATCTACTGGGCCGGGCTGAACAAGGGCAAGCGGTCGATGGAAGTCGATATGCGCTGCCCCGATGGCCAGCGGCTGGTCCAGCGGCTGATCGCCGCCGCCGGTGTACTGATCACCAATGCCGCTGGGCGGCAATGGCATTCCTACGAGCAGCTCAGCGCGCTCCGCGCGGATCTGATCCACCTCGAGGTGGTCGGTCGCATCGACGGCCGCACCGGCGTCGACACCACCGCAGTCGATTACACCGTCAACGCGGCCACCGGCTTCCCGCTGGTCACCGGGCCGCCCGATCACGTCGGCCCAGTCAACCACGTGATGCCCTCATGGGACGTCAGCTGCGGACTGTATGCCGCGCTGGCGATCCTGGCTGCGCTGCGCCGCCGCGACGCCGACGGTCGGGGTAGCCGGATCCGCCTGCCATTGGATGACGTCGCCCTGGCGACCGCGGCCAATCTCGGTTTCCTGACCGAGGTGATGGTCAACGGCGATCAGCGGCCCCGGCTGGGCAACTCCATCTTCGGCCAGTACGGCCGCGACTTCGCCGGCAATGACGGCGAATCGTTCATGGTGGTGGCGCTGACCGGCCGGCACTTCCGGGCTCTGACCGAGCTGACCGGAACCACCAAAGCCGTTGCGGCCCTGGCCGAGGCACTCGGGGTGGACTTCGATGACGAGGGCGACCGATACCGGCACCGCGGGGTGCTCGACGATCTGTTCGCGGCCTGGTTCGCCCGGCACAGTGCAGCCGAGATCACCGCCGCGTTGTCTGCCAGTTCGGTGTTGTGGGACCGCTACCAGAGCTTCGCCGAGGTGGCGAACAGTGCACGGGTGACGGCCAATCCGATGTTTGCGCCGCTGGAGCAGGACCGGGTCGGCCGCTACCTGGCCCCCGGGCTGCCGATGTCGGTCGACGGTGCGCACGTGCGCTCCGCCCCGGCGCCGGCCCTCGGTCAGGACAACGCTTCGCTGCCCGCTGAATGGCTCGGCGAATGATCGCCGAACTGCTCGACGTCGTCGGTGACGGTGACGACTACACCGGGCCCGCCAACGGGCCGATAGGTAAGCGGGCCTACGGCGGACACCTCGCCGCCCAGGCGCTGGCCGCGGCCTGCCGGACGGTGGCGGCTGATCGGGCTCCAACCGCGGTGCACGTGCAGTTCCTGCGTGGTGGGGATGCCGGTGAGCCGGTCCGCTACGCGGTCGAACCCCTACATGACGGCCGCAGTTCGTCCTCGCGGCGGGTGCTGGGCCGTCAGGGGAATCGTCTTCTGGTCAGCGCCACCGCGATATTCGCCGTCCCGGCTCCCGGGCCAGAACACGCCGATTTCGTCGTCGGCGATCCCGAGGCGCTGGGCCGAACCGGGCCGATCGGTCCGGCGCCCTCACTTCCGTTGGACGAGATAGACATTCGGGTCGACGACGAGCGGAACGGCGCCGATTTCGTCCGCCGGCTGTGGTGGCGGGTGACAGCTGAACTGCCCCAGGATCCGGTACTGCACGCCTGTATCGCGGTCTACGTCACCGACATCTACGGCGTCGACCCGGTGCTGGCGACCCACGGTCACTCGATGACCGACCGCAGCCACCACGCCGCGACTACGGACTCCTCGACCTGGTTTCACCGGCCGGTCCACGCCGACCGGTGGAACCTGCTGGAGTCGCGGTCGCCCGCGGCGTTCCGGGGCCGCGGGGTGGTGACGGCAGGGCTTTATGACTCCGGCGGCGTGCGGGTGGGCACGGCCGTTCACGAGGGCCAGGCTGTGCGGCGAGACCCCGGGACCGGTTAGGCCGCGCTGCGCCAGCGCTGGTTGTAGGCGGCGACGTGCGGCTCGTCCATCGTCGCGTTGATCATCGCCTTCTCACGCCGGACGACGGGGCGCATCGTCAGGCCCATCAACACGATGAACAGCGTGCCCGCCGCGAGAATGAAAAGCGGTGTGGTGGCGAAATATTGCATCATGGTTCTTCCCCATCATCCGGTGGCTGTACCAGTTACTTGCGCCTGCGTCAGATTGACGCTGATTCCATGGTGAGAGCCGGGTTCGGGTTTGGAAAGAGCCGGCCCATGACAAAACTGTGACGCGAAATGGTGACGCGGAATGCTTACGTGGAACCGAGTCCCACTGAACCATTTTCGTAACATCCGTCGCTTCCGGCGCTTTCGTCTCTGTGGGGACGGGAGATAGTTCTGCCCAGCTCCGAGCGACTACCGGGGAGCTCTGACGCGGCAAAGCGCCGCACGGGGACGGTCTCCGGGCCTTGTCGCTCGAAGGCGGGCGCAAGCTTGTATACCCTCCCGGCGACTCTCCCGGGGGCCGCCAGCCCCTTAGTGCTCGGCCACCTCGTGTTCGAGCAGTTCGGCCAACCGCGCCTGCGCGGCCGCCTTGCGCGTCGGCAGGTGCGCCGACGGGAACGGGGTGTCGACCGGTTCGTACTCCCGAAGAGTGCGCCGCGCCACCGTTAGCTTGTGCACCTCGGTCGGTCCGTCGGCGATGGCCAGCGACTGCGCAGCGACCATCATCTTCACGAACGGCATCTCGTCTGAGACCCCCAGTGAGCCGTGCAACTGCATTGCCCGTTGCACCACGTCGTGCAGCACCCCGGGCATCGCCACCTTCACCGCGGCGATGTCGCGGCGCACCTTCTGGTAGTCGTGATAGCGGTCGATCTTCCAGGCGGTGCGCAGCACCAGCAGCCGGAATTGTTCGATCTGGATCCAGCTGTCCGCAATCTTCTCCTGCGTCATCTGGAAATCGCTCAGCGGTCCCTGCCGCGTCTGCCGCGACACCGCCCGCTCGCACATCATGTCGAAAGCCTTGCGGGCCAGAGCGATAGTCCGCATCGCGTGATGAACCCGGCCGCCACCGAGCCGAGTCTGGGCGATCGCGAACGCCTGCCCCTCACCGCCGAGCAGGTGGTCGGCCGGCACTCGCACATCGGTGTAGCGGACATATCCGTGCGAGGCGTGCGCAGAGGACTCGCCACCAACCCCGACATTGCGGACGATCTCGATACCGGGCGTCTCGGCCGGCACGATGAACAGGGACATCTTCTGATGCGTGCGGGCCGCCGGGTTGGTGACCGCCATGACGATGTAGAACGACGCGTAGCGCGCGTTGGAGGAGAACCACTTCTCCCCGTTGATCACCCAGTCGTCCCCGTCGCGCACCGCAGAAGTGGTGAACAGGCCCGGATCGGACCCGCCCTGGGGTTCGGTCATCGAATAGCACGAGGAGATCTCCCCGTCCAGCAAGGGCTGCAGATAGCGCTTCTTCTGTTCCTCGGTGCCGAACAGGGCGATGATCTCGGCGTTGCCGGAGTCGGGGGCCTGGGATCCGAAAACTGCTGGCGCCCAACGGGATCGGCCGACGATCTCGTTGAGCAGTGCAAGCTTGACCTGGCCGTAGCCCTGGCCGCCGAGTTCCGGGCTCAGGTGCGCCGCCCACAGACCCTGGTTCTTGACCTGCTGCTGCAGCGGCCGCAACACGGCCATCAGCTTCGGGTTCTTCTTGTCGTAGGGGTCCAGCGGTGCGTGGTCGAGGGGCTCCAACTCGTCGCGCATGAACTCCTCGACCCAGTCGAGCTTGATCTGGTATTCGGGGTCGGTCTCGAAGTCCCACATGGCTCTACGGTACGACGACAGCCCGGCCGGTCACGCGGCCCTCATGCAGATCTCGGTAGGCAGTCGCGGCGTTGTCCAGGGTGTACACGGTGCGTTCGGTGGAGACCTGCCCGCGTGCCGCCAGGGCCAGCAGCTCGGCGAGTTCGGAACGGCTGCCCCAGTAGGTGGTGGGGATGCTGACCTCGTAGGGCTGGGAGAAGAACCCGAGCGGAATCTCGCCGCCACCGATGCCGACGATCGTGACATCGGCCATGGCGCGCGCGACCGCGCGGGCGAGGTTCATCGTCGCGCTGGTCCCGACGAAGTCGATGACGACGTCGGCTCCCCGTCCGCCGGTGAGTTCGCGGACTGCCTCGGCCGCAGTGTCATTGGACAGCACCGCGTGGTGTGCGCCGACCTTGCGGGCCAACTCGAGCGCCTCCGGTTTGACGTCGACGGCGATCACCTGGGCGGCCGTCGTCGCACGGGTGATCTGCACGCCGACGTGGCCGAGGCCGCCCACACCGATCATCACGCAGGTGGCGTCCGGGGTCAGCTTGGGCCAGGACCGCCGGATCGCGTGATACGGGGTCAGGCCTGCGTCGGTCAGCGGCGCGGCCACC
>JAHBAP020000465.1 GCA_018500005.2 Mycobacterium sp.
AGATGTGTATAAGAGACAGCACCCCGGGTGCCGGGGGCGCCCCGGGGACACCGGGGGTCAACGGGACTCCGGCGCCGACCTACGCCTACACCAACAGGTACTCGGCTGATCTGGTACCTGTGATCAGCACGGACGGCAATACCGTCTCCGGCAGCATCTCGACATACCGACCGATGGGTATCGCGGTCAACCCGGCCGGAAATTATGCCTACGTGGCCAACTATGCGGCCGGGCTCGCCAACACCGTGGTGGTGGTCGACATGCTCACCAACGCCGTCAGCGCGACGGTCACCGTGGGTAACGGCCCGCGCAACGTGGCGGTGAATCCGGCGGGCACCCGCGTCTACGCGACCAACTTCGACATTGCTGGTACAGGGAACACGGTGTCGGTGATCGACACGGGCACGAACACCGTCGTTGGCACGATCACGGTGGGCCAAGGGCCGTTGGGCATCGCCGTCAGCTCTGGAGGTACCCGCGGCTACGTGACCAACTGGGCGGCCAACACGGTGTCGTCGATCTCGCTGAGCACCAACTCAGGGACCGTGACCAGCGTCATCGGAGTCGGTAGCGCTCCGGATGGGGTGGCGATGACCGGCTCCCACGTCTATGTCGCGAACTCCGGAGCCGACACGGTGTCGGTGATCCGGAGAAGCGACGACTCGTTCGTCACGAACATCACGGTCGGCAGCACGCCGCACCAGCTGGCCTACAACCCGGACGCGCGGGTTGTCTACGTCACCGTTCAGGGGACGAACAAGGTCGCGGTGGTCGACGCCAACAGCAATTCGCCGACGTTCAACACGGTGCTCACAAACATTGACGTCGGCGCCAACCCGTACGGGGTGGCATTCAACCCCTCCTACACCAGGGCCTACGTCTCGAACGCCGGCGACGGCACGATATCGGTGATCGACACCGCGACCAGCACTGTCATGGACACCATCCCCGTCGGCCCGAATCCCATGTACGTAGCGCTGTAGCGGCCGATGGAATGTGGGGGTCTGGGCTAGGGCTCAGACCCCCACAATCGTCTTCAGCCTCGGGAGAGCTCGCTCAACGCCGGCACCAAAATCCCCAGTGCCCGGCCGCGGTGCGACACCGCGTCCTTCTCGGCCGGACTCAACTGCGCGGCGCTCCGCCTCTCACCCTCCGGGACGAACACAGGGTCGTAGCCGAAACCGCCCTCCCCCAACGGCTCTCGGGCGATCGCCCCAGGCCACTCGCCGCGCACGACCGTCACGTCGTCGAGGCCCGGGCCGGTCACCAGTGCGCACGCCGAAACGAAGGCCGCACCGCGGCGCCCGTCGGGAACATCGCCCAACTGGGCCAGCAACAGGCGGTAGTTCGCCACGTCCTTGTCTGCACCGACAAGACCCCCTGACCACCGCGCCGAAAGCACACCCGGCATGCCGTTGAGCGCCGCCACCGCAATCCCGGAGTCATCGGCCAACGACGGCAGCCCGGTAGCGGCGAAGGCGTCACGCGCCTTGGCGATCGCGTTCTCCTCGAAGGTCGCTCCGGTCTCGGGCGCCTCGTCGTAGGGGGGAACGTCGTCGAGGGTGAGCAACTCCAGTCCGGTGATACCGGCGGCGTCGAGAACCCGTTGCAACTCAGCCAGTTTCTTGCGGTTGCGGCTGGCTACCAGGAGTTGGACCACTTATGACCCGAACGCCTTCTTCGGCGCCGGCCCCTCCGGCAGCACCCCCGGATAAGGCAGCGCCAGCGCCTCGCGCTGGGCGGCGAACAACTGATCGCAGGCACCCAGTGCCGCATCGAGCAGCTTGTCCAGGGTCGACCGCGGGAACGTCGCACCCTCGCCGGTGCCCTGCACCTCCACCAGTGTTCCGGTGTCGGTGGCCACCACGTTCATATCGACCTCGGCGCGGGAGTCCTCCTCGTAGGGCAGGTCCACCCGGACCCGGCCGTCGACCACGCCGACGCTGACCGCGGCGATCGCACATGACAGCGGCTGCGGGTCGGACAACTTGCCGGCCGCGGCCAGATAGGTCACCGCATCCGACAGCGCGACGTACGCCCCGGTGATCGCGGCGGTCCGGGTGCCGCCGTCTGCCTGCAGCACGTCGCAGTCCACCGCAATGGTGTTCTCCCCCAACGCCGCCAGGTCGATACACGCCCGCAGCGATCGGCCCACCAGTCGGCTGATCTCCTGGGTGCGCCCACCGAGGCGGCCCTTGACCGACTCCCGGTCGGAGCGGGTGTGGGTGGCGGCGGGCAGCATGGCGTACTCGGCGGTCAGCCAGCCCAGCCCGGAGCCCTTGCGCCAGCGCGGCACTCCCTCGGTCACGCTGGCGGTGCACATCACCCGGGTCTCGCCGAACTCCACCAGCACCGAACCCGCCGGGTTGGAGGTGAAGCCGCGGGTGATGACCACCGGCCGTAATTCGTCGTCGCGCCGACCGTCCTGTCGTGAAGTCACGCCAGAACCCTAACCGGCGCGGCGGATCTCTATCGTCTCGCCCGCCACCACCGCGTGCACCGGACCGTCGAACTCGGCCTTGGCCTCGGTGATGATCTCCTCCCGGCAACTCCACGGCGGAATGTGGGTGAGCAGCAGTTGTCCCACCCCGGCCCGCGTGGCCACCCGGCCGGCCTCTGCGCCGGACAGGTGCAGATGTTTCGGACGCTCCGGGGCGTCGGTCCAGGACGCCTCGCAGAGGAACGCATCGGCCCCCTCGGCGAGTTCGGCCAGCGACTCGCACATGCCGGTGTCGCCGCTGTAGACCAACGTCACCCCGTCGCGGTCGGTGATGCGCATCCCGAAGGATTCGGTCGGGTGGGTCACCAGGCGGGGCAACACCGTCAGCGCTCCGATCTGGACCGCCTCACCGTCGACCCACTCGTGTACCTCGAAGATGTCGGTGAAGTCATCGAGGTCACCACCACCCAGCGGAGACGATGCCGAAGCCAGCCGGGTCCAGGTGTCGCTGGGACCGTAGATCGTTCCGCGCTCGGTCGCCGGACTCGGGTGATAGCGCCGCCAGACGAACAGCCCCGGTAGATCCAGGCAGTGGTCGGCGTGCAGATGCGACAACAGCACGTTGACCTCGTTGGGGTCGGCGTGACGCTGCAGCGCGCCGAGCACTCCCCCGCCGAAGTCGATCGCCAGTGGCGGGGTGTCCGCAGCGGTGAGCAGGTAGCCCGACGCCGGCGAATCCGGGCCCACGACACTGCCCGAACAGCCCAGGACAGTGATTCGCACAAAACCAGCTTGCCACGTTACGGGTGGGGAAGATGGTGCTTTCCGGACGCTCCGTCAGTAGCTGCGGCTCGGGGCGTGCACCCCGGTGATCACCGGTCCCAGGAAACGGGTCGCCAGGGCGGTGAACGCCTCCGGGTCACCGGTGGCCTCGAAGACCCGGGTGGCCGCGGCGGGTACTTCCGGATGGGGGCGCAGCAGATCAAGTTCGGTGAGCACCCGCAGCAGATCCTTGGCGGTCTCCTCGGCGCTGGACACCAGGGTCACCGAGTCACCCATCACCAGCTGGATCACCCCGGACAGCAACGGGTAGTGGGTGCAACCCAACACCAGGGTGTCCACCTCGGCGCGCTGCAAGGGTTCCAGGTAGCCCTCGGCCAGCCCAAGGACCTGGCGGCCGCTGGTGACGCCACGTTCGACGAAGTCGACGAAGCGGGGGCAGGCCACCGCGGTCACCTCGACGTCCCGGGCGGCGGCGAAAGCGTCCTGATAGGTGCCGGAGGCGACGGTGGCCCGGGTGCCGATGACGCCGATGCGTCCGGTGCGGGTGGTCGCCACGGCGCGGCGTACCGCGGGCAGGATCACCTCGACGACCGGGACGTCATAGCGCTCCCGGGCGTCGCGCAGACAGGCCGCCGAGGCGGTGTTGCAGGCGATCACCAGCGCCTTGACCCCGCGGCCCACCAGATCGTCGGCAACGGCCAGCGCGTGCGCGCGGACCTCCGGAATGGTCAGCGGGCCGTACGGTCCGTGGGCGGTGTCGCCGACGTAGATGATGTCCTCGTCGGGCAACTGGTCGATGATCGAACGGGCCACCGTCAGCCCGCCCACCCCGGAGTCGAAGATCCCGATCGGCGCCAGCGGGTCACTCACGTGAACTGCCCGGGCAGTGGCGGGGCGGCCCTTCGGCCGGGGCGGGGGCCCCCCCTCCGGCCCTGCAGCCCCAGGCCCCCGCGCGCCCCCCCCCCC
>JAHBAP020000046.1 GCA_018500005.2 Mycobacterium sp.
CTCGACCTCGGCGAACGCCTCACCGGCGTGCTCCGGGGTGATCTGGATGATGCCCTTGAGGTCACCGCCGGCGAAGAAGGTCTTCTTCGCGCTGGTGATCACGACGCCGGTGATCGAATCCTTCTCAGCCTCAAGACGTTCGACCGCCTTGTGCATGGATTCCTTGTAGTGCTCGTTCATCACGTTGGCCCCGCCGGTGGGGTCATCGAGAGTCAGGGTGACGATGCCGTCGGCATCCTTGTCCCAGTGAATGGTGTTTTCTGCCATGGTTTTTCAGTCCTCTCAGACGCGCTCGATGATGGTGGCCACGCCCATGCCGCCGCCGATGCACAGCGTGATCAGCGCACGCTTGGCGCCACGACGCTCAAGCTCGTCGACCATGGTGCCGGTGATCATGGCGCCGGTGGCGCCCAGCGGGTGGCCCATCGCAATGGCGCCGCCGTTGACGTTGAGCTTCTCGTTGGGGATGTTGAGGTCCTTCTGGAACTTCAGCACCACCGAGGCGAAGGCCTCGTTGAGCTCGTAGAGGTCGATGTCCTCGGGCTTGAGGCCGGCCCGGTCGAGCGCCTTCAGCGCCGCCGGGGTGGGTCCGACAAGCATGATGGTCGGGTCGGCGCCACTGGTGGCGGTGGCCACGATCCGGGCGCGCGGGGTCAGGCCGTTGGCCTTGCCGGCCTTCTCGTTGCCGACGACGACCAGGGCGGCGCCGTCGACGATGCCCGAGCTGTTGCCGCCGGTGTGCACGTGGTTGATCCGCTCGATCCAGTGGTACTTCTGCATCGCCACGTCGTCGAAACCGGCCATCGCGGCCAGGCCCTCGAAGGCGGGCTTGAGCTTGCCGAGGCTCTCCATGGTGGTGCCGGGGCGCATGTGCTCGTCATGGTCGAGGATCAACAGACCGTTCTGGTCGCGGACCGGGACGACGGACTTGGCGAAGTAACCGCCCGACCATGCCGCCGCGGAGCGCTCCTGGGACTGCACCGCGTAGGCGTCGACGTCGTCGCGGGTGAAGCCTTCCAGGGTGGCGATCAGATCGGCGCCGATGCCCTGCGGGACGATGAAGGCGTCGTAGTTGGTGGCCGGGTCGGCCATCATGGCGCCGCCGTCGGAGCCCATCGGGACGCGGCTCATCGACTCCACGCCGCCGGCGTAGACCAGGTCGTCCCAGCCGGAGCGGACCTTCTGGGCGGCGGTGTTGACGGCCTCCAGGCCGGAAGCGCAGAACCGGTTCAGCTGGAAGCCGCCGACGGTGTCGGGCATACCGGCAGCGATGACGGCGGTGCGGGCGATATCGCCGCCCTGGTCGCCGACCGGCGAGACGCAGCCCAGGATGACGTCGCTGACCATGTTCTCGTCGAGATTGGGGTGCCGGCTGCGGAGCTCGCCGATCAGGCCGGTGATCAGATTGAGCGGCTTGACCTCGGTCAGGGCGCCGTTCTTGCCCTTCCCGCGCGGGGTGCGGATGGCCTCGTAGATGAAGGCTTCTTCGGACATATTTTTCCCTCGTGAGTTATTGGTACTCCGGTGCGGCTAGAGAGCCTAGTCCCTTGCTACTGAACAGTAACAATCTCCCCGGCCAACCTGTTGGTTGGGAGCTTGTCACCTACGCTCGACGACCATGACTGGATCGCATCTCGTCGGCCCGGCGACGACGGTGGAACGCCTGCGGCCCTTCTCGGTGAACGTCTTCGCCAAGATGTCGGCGCTGGCCGCCAGCCTCGGCGCGGTGAACCTCGGTCAGGGCTTTCCCGACGAGGACGGCCCCCCGGCCATGCTGGAGATCGCCCGGCAGGCGATCGCTGACGGCGTCAACCAGTACCCGCCCGGTCTCGGAATCGCGGAGTTGCGCGAGGCGATCGCCGCCCAGCGTCTTCGTCGTTACGGCCAGGAGTTCGACCCGCAGACCGAGGTGCTGGTCACCGTCGGCGCCTCCGAGGCCATCGCGTCCGCCGTCATCGGCCTAGTGGAGCCCGGCTCCGAAGTGCTCGTCATCGAGCCCTACTTCGACACCTACGCTCCCAACATCGCCATGGCCTGTGCGCACCGGGTGGCGGTGTCCATGGTGCCGGCCGGCCGAGGCTTCGCTCTTGACGTCGGCGCGGTGCGGGCCGCGATCACCCCGCGAACCCGGGCGATGATCGTCAACTCACCGCACAACCCGACCGGCATGGTGCTCTCAGAGACCGAATGCCGCGCACTGGCCGAGGTCGCCGTGGCGGCCGATCTGCTGGTGATCTCCGACGAGGTTTACGAACGGCTGACCTTCGACGGCATTGCGCACCGACCGCTCGCGTCCTTTCCCGGCATGGCCGAGCGGACGGTCACCATCTCCAGTGCGGCCAAGATGTTCAACTGCACGGGCTGGAAGATCGGCTGGGCCTGCGGTGCCACCGAACTCATCGCCGGGGTGCGGGCGGCCAAGCAGTACCTGAGTTATGTCGGCGGGGCGCCGTTTCAGCCGGCAGTGGCCTATGCGCTGAACCATGAGGACGCCTGGGTGGACGGGCTGCGCGATTCCCTGCAGGGCAAGCGGGACAAACTCGCCGCGGCGCTGACCGAGATCGGGTTCGAGGTACACCACAGCGCTGGCACCTACTTCATCTGTGCCGACCCGCGACCATTGGGCTACGACGACAGCACCGAATTCTGCGAGCAGCTCCCGCGTCGCGCCGGGGTGGCAGCCATCCCGATGTCGGCGTTCTGCGACCCGGCCGGGGCACCGGACTTGTGGAATCACCTGGTGCGCTTCGCGTTCTGCAAGCGCGACGAGACCTTGGACGAGGCAATCAGCCGGTTGGGCTCGCTCAGCCCTTCTTGACCTTGAGCACCTGCTTGCGCAGGCCGTCGGTCGCGGTCTCCATCGCGCCCTTGAGGGTGCGCTTGAGCAGGAAGCCCGGGAGGGGGACCGACGGATCGACCTTCAGATCGAACCGAACCTTGGTCTTGTCGCCCTGCGGAGTCAACGTGTAGGTGGCGTCCTGGCTCTTCAGCTGGCTGGCCTTGATCAGCGTCCAGGCCGCGGTGGTGCCGGTCCAGGTGTACTCGACCTCCTGCTCGTCGGTCAGCCCGGCAGCCTTGACCTTCATCTTGACCCGCTTGGGTCGGCCGTCTTCGTAGGTGTCGAGGACCTCGGCGTGCTGATACTGCGGCGACCAGGTGGGGGCTGATCGGACGTCGGCGATGACATCGAGGATCTCCTCCGGTGTCGCTTCGATGACCACTTCGCGGGAATCGGTGACTGCCATGAATCGACAGTAGCGAGGGTGGGTACCGCTAGGGAACGATCCGTCGGTACTCGTTCACCACCGGGGCCAACTCGTCCGGACTAGCCCCGTGCATGATCACCGCGTCGGCGCCGTAGTCGAACTCTTGCCGGATCCGCTCGGCACACTGCCGCGCCGAACCGGTCGCGGCGGGCTCAAGCCACTCGCCAGGAATCAGGGTGGCGATGTGCTCGATCTGTTCGACGCTGGCCTTGTGGTCGATGCCCCCGGCGATCGACTGCACCACCGGATCGGCGCGGAACCGTTGTAGGACATCCGGATCCCAGTTGTTGGTGCTGACCATCAGGTCGCCGTAGCCCTGCAGGTAAGTGGCCAGGCGGGCTACCGTCTTCTTCATCCGCAGATCCTCGGGCAGATGGTCGCCCACGGTTGCGAAGCAGGACCACACCCGAACCGCGTCTGGGTCCCGTCCGGCTCTCTCGGCGGCGTCCTTGACGATGCGCACGCAGCGCGCCAGGGTTTCAGGCGTGAAATAGGTGTGCAAGACCACATCGTCGAACAATCGGCCGCCCAATTCCAGCGTCCGCGGGCCGAACGCCACCAGCGCCAGCCTGATGTCTTCGTCGAAGGCGGGGTCCAGGGCCAGAATCGGGTACTTGCCCATCGGCCCGTCGTGGCCGACGATCACCTCACCGCGCCATAGCCGGCGCATCATCACCGCGAAGTCCTCGAGCTGGGCGGTCGTGACCGCCGGAATCCCGAACGCTCCGTAGACCGCCGCGATTCCCCGGCCAACGCCCAACGTGAACCGCCCGCCGGAGAGCCGGTGCATGGTGGTGGCCCAGGAACCGGTGATCAGCGGGTGGCGGGTGTTCGGATTGGTTGCGGCGGTGGCGATCTGCATGCGCCCGGTGACCGCGCACGCCGCTCCGGTGAGCGAGGCGGCTTCTTTAACGTTCCAGCGTTCGGAGATGAACGCGGTCCCGAAGCCGAGTTCCTCGCCGCGGCGGGCCTCCTGCATCAGCGTTGCAGGCCCTTCCCCGCCCGCGCCGGCCAAAAGGTAGTAGCCCAACTCATCCAAACTTCGGCGCGGTTTTCTTTGCTCAGCGGCGATTTCCGCGCCGAAATCGAGATGGGCGGGGCTCATGTCCGTTCCACCTCGATCGGGACTCCGGTCAGCCAGGCCATCCCGGAGAGCGACTCGACGTCCTCGGGGTCGTTGGAGGTCAGTTCGTTGACGTTGACCCCACCCACCTCGTTGGCCAGCCGCCATCCGCCGCCGCGGTGACCCCAGCCGTGTGGAATGGCGACGGTGCCGACGACGATGTCCTCGGTC
>JAHBAP020000283.1 GCA_018500005.2 Mycobacterium sp.
GAGGCCGCCCGCCCGGGTGAAGTCCGGGCTGGCGGCGGGGGGCCGGCCGGCCGCACGGGGGCCCCCGCCGGTGCCGGTGCCGGCGGCGGGTGCGGCGCGGGCCCGCTAGACGGCGGGGCAGGAGCCGCTGCGGGCACAGCAACAGGAGGAGGCGCCGGTGCGGCGGGTGCCGGAACAGCGTCCGGCGCGACGAAAACCGGGCGGGGCGCTTCCTGGACGACCGGAATCGGAGCCTGAATGGTCTCGGGCGGGCCGGGCTGTTGCGCCTGAGGCGGTGCAGGTGCCGCACTGTTGGAGACCACCGCGCTGCCTCCCGGAACTGGACGCTGATCGGCCGTGGGCCGGATCGCGACGGCCAGCGAGATCGCCAGAGCAACGACGCCCACCACGAAAACCGTGGACAACGCGCTGCCCACAAGCAGGAACGGCCGGCGCTCGCCGGGCGCCCCAGCAGCGTCAGCATCGAGTTCGTCGACGGGGTCGTCATCGTCCGGGACCGCGCTGTACCCGAGCGGCGCCATGTAGCCGGCGGCCGCCATCTGAGTCGGGGCTGCGGCGGTGTCTTCGGAGTACGGCAAACCGACCGTCGTCGCTTCGTAGCGCGGGGTGTTGACGGCCGCGAGCGCGGCACCCCGCGCCATCGCAAGATCACCGTCGTCGGGCGCGTGCACCGGTAACGCGGTGCACTGCGCGATCTGGGCCTTGAGTGCGACGGCATCGACTCCCGAGCCGACCACGAACAGCGCCTGCGCCGGCTGGCTTCCCGCCTCCAGTCCGGTGACCATTTCCTGGAGTTCGCTGATCGCATCGGAGTCGTTCAGCCCGAGGCTGGTCACTTTGACCACCGAACCGTCGGCGGTGCGCACCACCGCCAGGGTCGCGGTGTCCCGTTCGACGAAGAGCAGAGCGGTGCGTTCGTAGTCCGCGGCCTCGCCGAGCGCCTGCGCCAGGGCGCTGGCGGCGTGCAGCTCGGAGACCAGGATCACGTCCTCGATGCATTGTGCCCGCAGGGCCTGACGCAGTCGGGCCGCGGCGGCGTGATCGGTCCATGCCACCCCGGTGGCAGTCAGGTGGTGTCCGCCCTCGGCCGCGCTTTCCCTGGTGCCGAGGATGGCCG
The DNA here is from genome assembly GCA_018500005.2 of Mycobacterium sp. Lineage (GTDB taxonomy): Bacteria > Actinomycetota > Actinomycetes > Mycobacteriales > Mycobacteriaceae > Mycobacterium. The sequence goes on from JAHBAP020000283.1 coordinate 1,118, forward strand.
CCACCACCTGCTCGGGAGCGTCCGACGTTGCCGCGCTCACAGCGGCGGCGACTTCGAAAGAATCCTGGTCCATGGTGGGACCGTCGGCACCTTTGCCCTCTACCAGCGCCATGCGGACCACGGTTGGTGTCATCGACACACCGAGAACGATGTCCACTCCGACCTCCAGAGTATTCGCTAGACGCCCCGTCCCGGCTCTTGGTTGAACACCGGGCCTGAAGCACCGACTACCCGGTTCATCGCCCAAGCACGCGTCGCCGTTACACCGGAAGCGGGTTAGCTGGAGGAACGAATGAAGTTGAGGTACGACCGCGACGGAGTAGGCCCGCGCTGCCCTTGATACTTGGATCCGACCGCGGCGCTACCGTAGGGGTTTTCCGCCGGACTGGTCAGCCGAAGCAGGCATAACTGGCCGATCTTCATCCCGGGCCAGAGGGTGATCGGCAGGTTTGCGACGTTGGACAACTCCAGCGTGATGTGGCCGGAAAAGCCGGGGTCGATGAACCCGGCGGTGGAATGGGTCAGCAGACCCAACCGGCCCAGCGAGGACTTGCCCTCCAGCCGGCCGGCCAGGTCACCGGGAAGGCGGCAGGACTCCAGCGTCGATCCGAGAACGAACTCACCGGGATGCAGGACGAAGGGCTCCCCGTCGGCGGCCTGCACCAGGCTGGTCAGTTCGTCCTGCTGCTGGGCCGGGTCGATATGGGTGTAGCGGGTGTTATTGAACACTCGAAACAGGTTGTCCAGTCGGACGTCGACGCTGGAGGGCTGCACCAGCGCGTCATCAAACGGGTCGATGCCCAGGCGTCCGGACGCGATCTCGGCTCGGATGTCACGATCAGAGAGCAACACCCGACGAGCGTATAGGGCGGGTTGCTATTCTCGTCAGCGCCACATGCCGATGTAGTTCAATGGCAGAACATCAGCTTCCCAAGCTGAATACGCGGGTTCGATTCCCGTCATCGGCTCCACCGCCACCGGCTTCACGTCGGCGTCAGCGTGATCTGGAAGACGGTAGTAACCCGGTTTCCGTCCGGACCCAAACTTCTGCCCAACCGCGCGTACGTCAACCCCCGATGGGGCCGATACCGTCCGATTAATCCTCGCGGGGCCCGGTCGTCTAGCCTGCCTCGGTGGCAGCACGAAGATATTGGTGGGCCGGACTGGCTGCGGCAGTGATCTATGCAGCCATGTGGTTCGGGTACACGCACCACTGGGACGCACAGGCCGGCGTCGACGACGGCATCCTCGGGTTCTTTCACGACTACGGGGTCCACCGTCCAGGATGGGTGTCGTTCTGGCACGACCTCTCAGCGATCTTCAGCACCATCGGGCTCAGCCTCGTCACCCTGGCGGTAGTCGTCGTGGCGTTGGCCTACAGGCAATTCCGGGTGGCGGCGTTTCTCGTTGTCACCGTCGGGACGATGGGTCTGGCCACAGGCGCTGCCAAAGCACTCGTCGATCGGCCACGGCCGTCGACCGCGCTGGACGTCGCAGGCGCGTCATCATTCCCGTCCGGGCACACCTTGGGGGTCACGGTGGCCGTCTTCGCTTTGGTGACGGTGCTGTGGCCCGGGTTGTCCCGGGGGTGGCGCAAGGTCGTCGCCACCCTCGGCGGCCTGCTGATCGTGCTCCTGATGCTGGCTCGGGTGATCCTCAACGTCCACCACCCCTCCGACGTGATGGCGGGGTTCGCGTTGGGCTTCCTCTGGTATCTGATGTGGGTAAGCGTTATCCCGCCGTGGCCCGCGAATCGGACACCGACCACCGCGACAGTTCAAATCGAGACTGTCAACGCCCCCGGATCTGATCGATGAGGGTGTAGCCGGTGGGATCGTCGGGCAGCACTGCGGCGAAGCCTTCCAGGAAGATGATCGCAATCACGTTGGCGGCTACCACCCCGATGAACAGCCAGATGATCGCCGTCGAGATCTTGCGGGCGGTGGTGCCCTCGGCCGGAGCCTGCGGGATACCCCGCGGCATCAGCAGGCACATCACCCCGACATAGATCATCACGATGGCGAAGGTGACGAACGCCCAGGTGTAGAGGTGCAGGCGCAGGAACGGCTCGCCGTAGCCGGGGTCGCCGGGCAGGATGTGCAACTCGATCTGCCGGATCGACACCGAGGCGCCGGCCAGCACGCTGAGCAGGCCCATGCCCAGCCCCTGGGCGTAGCGGGCGGTGGTCAGGGTTCCGCGCCGGGCCTGCATGATGACGAACATCGCCGCCAGCGTGGACAGGATCATCCCGTAGCGCTGCAGCATGCACAGTGGGCAGGGGAATTCACCCATGACGAACTGGATGAAGAACGCGCTGAGCATCACCACGCAGTAGGCCAGCACCCAGGCGTGCAGGCCCCAGAACGTCAGGGCGCCCCACAGTGGGCTCCGGGAATCGCCGGGCTCTTCGACGATGCGGGTCTCCTCGATCACGACCTCGGCCATCAGAAGCTCAGATCCAGGACGGAGGTGACGTGGTAACGGAAGAGGCCGATCATCGCCACCAGGCCGAGAGCCCACAGGCCGATGATCAGTCCGCGCTTGGCGCCGCGCCAGATGAGCAGGGCGATCCCGAACAGCAGGATCATGATGAGAATGTCCACGCGCGAACAGTAGTTCGCGCGCGGCGCTCGTGGGGTGGATTTAGCCCGGGAAAAGATGTACCCAGTCGACAAGCAGCTGGCACGGATACTGGCCCGTCGATGCGTCCTTGCCGCCGGTACCCCCGGCCGCGAGGTTGACCACCGGCTTCAGCGTGAATCCCGGGTCGTTGAACGCCCAGTCGTCGAGCGAGAACGCCGGAACCACGAAGTAGGGCTCCATGCCGGGCTCGTAGTCGGCGTAGAAGTACATGCCGGAGGTGTTCCAGGTCACCCGCCAGCGATGCCACTGATCGTCGACCGGGAAAGGCATGGTGGCGAAGGAAGTGCCGTCAAGTCGGGCATGCACCGTGGTGCCCGACGGCCACTCCATGTTGCCGTACCACTCCATGATGTCGACTTCGCCGCCGCGCTTCTTGTTGTAATCGTTGAGCAGCCACCAAGCCGGCCAAGCGCCCGGAGTCAGGCACTCGAACTTGACCCGCGCCTCGAAGGTGTGGTTGATCGGGGCCTCGAAGTTACCGACCACCTTGCCGCTGGTGTACCGGCCCGGAGCGTCCCGGGTGGCCCGGATTACCAAATTGGAGTTGCCGTCGAGAAAGACGTGTCCGCGGTCGTCGCTGTACTGACCCATGTTCTCCGGGCGGTCCCAGAACACCGGGTTCTTGATGAGCTCACGACGCTGGGCGATGGTCCACAACGCCGGGTTGGGCGGGGCGCCGGCCGGGCCGTCGAACTCGTCACCGAGGAATCCGGGCGGAGCGGCCGCTGCCGGCGGCGGGGCACCGAAGGGATCAGCGCCTGTCTCTTATACACATCTGACGCTGCC
>JAHBAP020000606.1 GCA_018500005.2 Mycobacterium sp.
CCGCCGCGGCCATCGGTTCCACGCCCGGGCCGCTGGAAGTCGCCGCGATGATGTCGAGCAGCAGGGCCACCTCGCGGTCGGCGTCGACGAGTCCGTGCACCGCGTCAGGGCTGAAGCCCGTCACCGGAAGATGCCTTCCCGCAGGGCGGTTGCCGCCGCACTGGTGCGATCGCCGACGCCGAGCTTGCGGTAGATCGAACTCAGATGTGTCTTGACGGTCTCTTCGCCGATCACGAGTTTGGTCGCGATCCCGCGGTTGGACAGCCCGGTCACCACCAGCGAGAGGATCTCGCTCTCCCGCTGGGTCAGGCCGTGCCGGGCGCCGGGCCAGAACTGGTCGCTCTGCAGCCTGGCCGCGGTCTCGGCGGCCCGTGCGGCCAAGCCGGCGTCGATCGCGGTGGCGCCGGCCTGCACGCCTTCCAGTTGACGCACGAGTTCATCGCTGCTGATGCCCTTGAGCAGATACCCCGAAGCGCCGACCCGCATCGCCTGGAACAGGTACTGCTCGTCGTCGTAGACCGACAGCAGGATCACCTTGCGGCCCGGGTGGCGTTGGCGGATCTCCCGGCACAGGTCCAGTCCGCTGACGCCCTGCATCCGCACATCGCACAACACGATGTCCGGGTCCAGGTCGTCGATCACCGAGAGCGCCCTGTCGGCCCCTACCGCCTCGCCGACCACCGCCACCCGGTCGCCGAAAGGGGCCAGCATGGCCTTGAGACCCTCGATGACCATCTCGTGGTCATCGACGAGCACCACCCGTACCGGCATGCGATAACCGTAATTGCCCGACGTCGGCCATACCGAGAGTGCGCCGACATCGGGGTTTCACCCGATCCGGGCCGATTCCTCGACCTGGATGCGCCGTCGGTGGCGCTCCACAGTCAATCCCCCACCCGGCTCCCCTGATCGGGGGATGAATACCGCTCCGGGCGGCCAGATACTCACCCCATGGCAGCGATGAGCGCTTCGTTCTGGTGGGACCGTGCCGGCCGTGCCCCCATCGGGGTTCCCGGCCTGGAAGCCGTGATCTTCTCGATCGACGGGGTGCTCGACGATGCCCGGGCAGACCATGACCTGTTCGCACAACTGGTCTGGGATCTGCACTGTGCGGGCATCCGGGTGGCCGTCGCCACGGCCCGCCGCGGGCTCGCCGTGCACCGGTCGGTACGCGAGCTGCTCGGTGACGGGGCCGTGGAAGCGGTGATTACCGGAGACGACGTCGACAGCCCGGGGGGCATCTACCAGCACGCGCTGTGGGAACTCGGTGTAAGCGCCGAACACGCACTGGCCGTTGAAGACTCGGGCCTCGGACTGCGCGCCGCGCTCGGCGCCGGCCTGGCCACCGTGGTGGTCACTACCGAGCGCACCCGAAGCCACGACTTCACCGGCGCGGTGGCGGTGTTCGCCGGCTACGACGGACCGGAATCGCTTTCGGTGCACCACTGCCGGCGACTGCGCGAGCACCGGATGGTCGCTCAGCGCTCCGCGGCGCTGTCCGCCTGAGTCACGCCTCCTGGCCGCAGGCCTTGAGAACCAGTTCGCGCACCCGCGCGGCGTCGGCCTGACCCTTGGTGGCCTTCATCACCGCTCCGACGACGGCGCCGGCGGCCTGGACCTTGCCACCCCGGATCTTCTCGGCGATATCGGGACTGGCGGCCAGCGCCTCGTCGACCGCGGCCTGAATCAGCGAATCGTCGCGCACCAATGTCAGTCCGCGGTCGGCCATCACCTGCTCGGGCTCACCTTCACCGGCCAGCACCCCCTCGACCACCTGGCGGGCCAGCTTGTTGGACAGCTTGCCGTCGTCAACCAGCTTGATGACCGCGGCCACCTGCTCGGGTGTGATGGGCAGCGCGTCGAGGTCAACCTCGGCCTCGTTAGCCTTCTGGACCAGGAAGTTCCCCCACCAGGCGCGGGCCTGCTCGCTGGCGGCACCGTGGGCGACGGTGGCGGCGACCAGTTCCACCGCTCCGGCGTTGACCAGGTCGCGCATCACCTCGTCGGAGACACCCCACTCCTGCTGAATCCGCTTGCGCGACAGCCACGGAAGCTCAGGGATGGTCGCGCGCAGCCGCTCCACAAGTTCCGCGCTGGGTGCCACCGGTTCCAGGTCGGGCTCTGGGAAGTACCGGTAGTCCTCGGCGGTCTCCTTGTCCCGGCCGGGCGAGGTGTGCCCGTCCTCGTGGAAATGCCGGGTCTCCTGATGGACTTTCCCGCCGGCCTGGAGAACCGCTGCCTGACGGCGCATTTCATAGCGGACCGCCACCTCGACGCTCTTGAGCGAGTTGACATTCTTGGTCTCGGTGCGGGTGCCGAACTCGGCCTGACCGATCGGACGCAGCGAGACGTTGGCGTCGCAGCGCAGCGAACCTTGATCCATCCGAACATCAGAAACACCCAAGGCGCGCAACAGATCCCGCAGCGCGGTGACGTAGGCGCGAGCCACTTCGGGGGCCCGTTCGCCGGCACCCTCGATAGGCTTGGTGACGATCTCGATAAGCGGCACCCCGGCCCGGTTGACGTCCAGCAGCGAGGTGGTGGCGCCGTGGATTCGGCCGGTGTCACCGCCGACGTGGGTCAGCTTGCCGGTGTCCTCCTCCATATGCGCACGCTCAATGGCCACCCGGAAGGTGGTTCCGTCCTCCAGCGGGACGTCTAGGTGACCGTTGAACGCGATCGGCTCGTCGTATTGCGAGATCTGGTAGTTCTTCGGCTGGTCGGGATAGAAGTAGTTCTTCCGGGCGAACCTGCTCCAGGGCGCGATCTCGCAGTTGAGCGCCAGTCCGATGAGGATCGCCGACTCGACGGCGGTCTCGTTGAGCGTCGGTAGGGCACCAGGCAGGCCCAGGCAGACCGGGCAGACCTGGGTGTTGGGCTCGGCGCCGAAATTCGTGGCGCAACCGCAGAACATCTTGGTCGCCGTCGACAACTCGACGTGGACTTCCAGGCCCAGCACCGGGTCGAAGCGGGCGATGACGTCGTCGTAGTCGATCAGTTCGGCGGCGGCGGCGGTGGTCATGGCATCGAATCCTAGTGGGGCATGGATCCGGAACGGATCGTCAGACCCGACCGGCAACGAAAGCCGCGGCGTCGGTGATGGACGGCGGAAATTCGTAGGCGTTGTGGGCGGCGCGTTCTCGGCCGCCGGTGAAACAGATGGGATCACCCGGGTTGCACACGTCGATCGCCTTCCCGGCGAACAATCCGGTCGTCGACAACGGTGTTCCGAAGCGGGCCGCGGGATTACCGAACACCGCGACGGCGGCAATCTGGTCGGCGGCCTCCGGCGGCATCGGCGGCGCGGATCCGAAGTTGCCGACCGTGTCACCCAACGGGGGGACGCCGGCCATCATCGAGATCACCGCGGCGCGCTGGGAGAATCCGCCGAGGACGAATTGCGTTGCAGGGCAGGCGGTGGCCGCAGCACCGAGGTGGTTCTCGGCATCCGTCGCGCCGCTTCCGGTTGTGAGGAAGTTGATACTGGCCGGGTAGTTCACCGGGTAGACGGCGAGGCTGCGGGCGCCCAGCATCGGGGTGAGCGTGTCGACCAGGGCCTGACCGACCCGGCCGACACCCGGCGGTTCCCCGGTTCCCCGGGCGAAGACCAACTCGACGTCGGGACAGCCGTCGGCGCTCGCAGGCGCCGCGACGGCAACCGCCGACCCGACGAGCACCGCGGCGAATGCCGCCAGCGTCAGAGTCTTCACGGGTTCAGAGCGGGTCGCTGCTGCGGTCGTCATGGTTGCCGATCCTAGTGGCCGTGCGGGATAAGGTTTCGCGTGCGAACCGGAAGCACCCGGAAGGACTGAATCCCATGAACGCAGAACAGGACGACACCGTCGCCGGAGTCCCGCGCAGCAGGATCGTGCTGGCGTCCATGGTGGGTACCACCGTCGAGTTCTACGACTTCTACGTCTATGCCACGGCCGCGGTGTCGGTGTTCCCGTTCCTGTTCTTCCCCAAGGGCAACTCCACCACCGCGTTGCTCGCGTCGCTGGCCACCTTCGGCCTGGCCTTCGTGGCACGTCCGGTCGGGTCGGTACTGTTCGGCCATTTCGGCGACCGGGCCGGACGCAAGGCCACCCTGGTCGGCTCGCTTCTGACCATGGGTATCGCGACCTTCGCCATCGGCCTGCTGCCCACCTACCACCAGGTCGGCCTACTCGCCCCGGCATTGCTGGCAATCCTGCGCTTCGCTCAGGGCCTGGCCCTCGGCGGCGAATGGAGCGGGGCGGCACTGTTGGCAGTCGAGACCGCCAAGCCAGGCCGGCGGGCCTGGGCGGCGATGTGGCCCCAGTTGGGTGCGCCGTTCGGCTTCATGCTGGCCAACGGGGTGTTCCTGGTACTACTGGTTTGGCTGGGCCACTCCAACGCCAAGCCGGACCTGGACGGGCCGTTTTTAACCTGGGGCTGGCGGATTCCGTTCCTGATCAGTGCGGTGATGGTGGCCATCGGCTTGTACGTGCGGCTGAAGTTGACCGAGACCCCCGTCTTCGCGCGCGCGGTCGAGCGCGGCGAAAAAGTGAAAACCCCGGTGGCGCAGGTGTTCCGCAATAACTGGCGTCAGCTGATCCTGGGCACCTTCGTCATGCTGTCCACGTACACGATCTTCTACATCGTCACGACCTGGGCGTTGAGCTACGGCACCGGTAAGAAGCCGCCGGCCGGAGCCGGACGGGGGTTCAACTACATCGACTTCCTGAAGATGCAACTGATCGCGGTGGTGTTCTTCGCGGCGACGATCCCGGTCGCGGGCTGGCTGGCCGATCACTGGGGCCGGCGCCGGACGTTGTTGGCGGTGACCGCGGCGATCATGGCCTACGGCGGCCTGTTCGCCGTTCTGCTGACGCCGGGTCGGGCATCGCAGGGTTCGGTGCTGGCATTCCTGATCATCGGGATGACGCTGATGGGTTTCACCTTCGGGCCGATGAGTGCCGTTCTGCCCGAATTGTTCCCCACCAACGTCCGCTACACCGGCTCGGGAATCTCCTACAACTCGGCAAGCATCCTGGGCGCGGC
>JAHBAP020000444.1 GCA_018500005.2 Mycobacterium sp.
CACTACGGCCAGGACGCGGCGTCCCTGATCGACACCGCCACCCTCGAGGTCACCGCCACGGTGGACGGCATCGATGAGCCCTACGCGGTTGCCGCCGCCGACCGCGCCTACCTGCGGTCCGCCTCGATCTTCGAAGACACCGTCGTGGCGGTCGACCTCGTGACCGGTGCCGCACTGGCCGATCGCGAGGTGGGCGTCGGTGCCGGCGGACTGGCTGCCGGCCCCAATGGCGACTTCCTCTACGTGGCGCGCTCGGTCGACGGTCTCGCCGACATCGCCGTGATCGAGGTCGAGAGCGGCTCCGTTAGCGCCATCCCGGTCACCCGGGTCGCGGGCGCCTCGATCGACTCGGTGCGGATCAACCCCGCCGGAACCCGGCTGTATGCGGCGCTCACCACGGCCAACGGCGGTGCGCTCGTCATCGTCGACGTCCGGTCCAAGCGTGTACAGACCGTCCCGGTCGGCACCGCCGTCGGCGAGATCGCCGTACACGGCGATGACCGCCGGGTGTTCGTCAGCGGGTGGGACGCCGAGTCGGGTGCCACGCTCTACGTCATCGACGCCTCGTCGGCGCGGGTGCTCGACTCCGTCGCCCTCGACGGACTTCCGGTGGGCATCCTGGCTGCCGGTTCGGCGGTCTACCTCGCGCACGGCGAACAGGTCACCGTTCTCGACGCCGGCACACTGCAGGGCGTCAACAGCGTTCAGATCGGCCGTCCGGTGTCCTGCCTGACCGTCAGTCGGGACGGATCCCGGCTGTACATCGGCGATTACGACGCCACCGTCACCGCACTGGCCGTGCCGGCTCCGGCCCAGGGCACGCGCGCGGCGTAACTACCGGGTCGAGCAGTCCATCGACACCGAGATGGTCTGACTCGTCACCACCGGCACGAGGAAGCTTCCCCGGTCACCGAGCCCCGGTCCGACGTAAGGCACCCACTGGGTCAGGGTCTGCGGGTTGCGGACGCTGGTCACCACGCATTTCGACATCGGTCCGGTACCGATCTTGTCGATCTGCACCGTGTACCCCTGCTTTTGCAGATCGTCGATGGTCTCTTGGGCGGACTTGTCCGCCCGGGCGGCACCGGCCGGGACGGCCAGAACCGCGAACGCGGCCAACACCGCGGCGTATCCGGCTGTCCTGCGCATGGCTGCCTCCTCGATTTCCACGCTATAGGAGACATCGCTGCCGGGTTGGTGCGTGTTGCAGCCGGCGGGTTGGTTCGCGGCGCAGCGCCGCCACCAAGGCGTCTGGCGGCGATACGATCGGGCGATGCAGAGCACCATGCAGGAATCCCCGCTCACCGTCGCCGCGATCCTGCGCTACGCGGTCAGCGTCCACGGCGACCGTACGGTCACCACCGCCACCGGCGACGGGTTTCGTCAGGCGACCTACCGTGAAGTCGGTCGTCAGGCCGCCCGGTTGGCAAACGCCCTGCGCCGGCTCGGGATCGACGGCGATCAGCGGGTCGCGACCTTCATGTGGAACAACCAGGAACACCTGGAGGCCTACGTCGCGATCCCGTCGATGGGTGCGGTGCTGCACACGCTGAACATCCGGTTGTTCCCCGAACAGATCGAGTTCGTCGCATACGAGGCCGAGGATCAGGTGGTCATCGTCGACGTATCGCTGGTGCCGATCCTCGCGCCGGTGCTGCCGAAGATGGAGACCGTGCACACCGTCATCGCGGTGGGCGCCGGTGACATCTCAGCGCTGGAGGCCTCCGGCAAGCGGGTGCTGCGCTATCACGAGGTCACGGCGTGCGAGTCCGATCAGTTCGACTGGCCCGACATCGACGAGAATTCCGCCGCCGCAATGTGTTACACCAGCGGTACCACCGGTCATCCCAAGGGTGTGGTGTACGGCCACCGCTCCAGTTATCTGCATTCGATGGCCGTCTGCAGCGGCAATGGCATGGGTCTGAGCTTCGCCGACACGGCGCTGGCCATCGTGCCGATGTTCCATGCCAACGCCTGGGGTATCCCGTACGCCGCGCTGATGGCCGGTGCGGACCTGGTTCTGCCGGACCGCTTCATGGACGCAACGTCGATGGTCAACCTGATCGAGACACAGCGCCCGACCGTGGCCGGTGCGGTGCCCACGATCTGGAACGACGTGATGCACTACCTGGATCGCGAACCGGGACACGACATTTCGTCGCTGCGCCTGGTGGCCTGCGGCGGATCGGCTGTGCCGGTGTCGCTGATGCAGACATTCGAGCGGAAGCACGGCGTGCAGATCCGGCAACTGTGGGGGATGACCGAGACCTCGCCGATGGCGACCCTGGCCTGGCCCGCTCCCGGCACACCTGAAGAGAAGCACTGGGAGATTCGCTCCACACAGGGTCGGCCGATGTGCGGGGTGGAGGCCCGCATCGTCGACGACGAGGGTGCCCTGCTGCCCAACGACAACGAAGCGGTCGGCGAACTCGAGGTGCGCGGTCCCTGGATCACCGGGTCCTACTACCGCAACACCGATCCGTCGAAGTTCGAGTCGGGCTGGCTGCGCACCGGCGACGTCGGCCGGATCGACCCGCAGGGCTACATCACGCTGACCGACCGGGCCAAGGACGTCATCAAGTCCGGCGGCGAGTGGATCTCCTCGGTGGAACTGGAGAACACCCTCATCGCCCACCCGTTGGTGCGGGAGGCCGCGGTGGTGGGGGTGCCCGACGAGCGCTGGCAGGAGCGGCCACTGGCCGCCGTGGTGCTTCAGGATGACGCCTCGGTCACACCGTCGGAATTGCGGGAATTCCTGTCCGACAAGGTCGTTCGGTGGTGGCTGCCGGAGCGCTGGACCTTCCTCGGCGAGATTCCGCGCACCAGCGTCGGAAAATATGACAAGAAGACCATCCGCGCCCGCTACGCCGAGGGCGCTTACGAGGTCGTCACCCTCTGACCGCGAGCAGACGTAAACCACCCCGACACGCCGGGGTTTCCCGACACTTTCCGTCTGTTCGCGGAACGGGGTGACTAGCGCTCGGCGCGCTGGTAAGCGGTGACGACCGCCGCCCCGCCCAGTCCGATGTTGTGCTGCAATGCCGCGGTGACGTTGTCCACCTGGCGCTTGTCCGCCGTCCCGCGCAGTTGCCAGGTGAGTTCACTGCACTGCGCCAGGCCGGTGGCTCCGAGGGGATGCCCCTTGGAGATCAGCCCCCCGGAGGGATTGACCACCCAGCGGCCACCGTAGGTGGTGTCGGAGGCGTCGATCAGCGCAGGCGCCTCGCCCTCGCCGCACAACCCCAGCGCCTCGTACAGCAGCAGTTCGTTGGCCGAGAAGCAGTCGTGCAGTTCGATCACCTGGAAGTCCTGCGGTCCCAGGCCGCTCTGGTCGTAAACCCTCTGCGCGGCTTGCACATTCATGTCGTAGCCGATGATGTTGCGGGCCGAGCCATCGAAGGTGGAGGAGAAGTCGGTAGTCATCGCCTGGCCCACGATCTCGACCGCTTGGCCGGCAAGGCCGTGCTTGTCGACGAACGACTCGGAGGCCAGCACCGCCGCCGCAGAGCCGTCGGAGGTCGGCGAACACTGCAACTTGGTCACCGGGTCGGAGATCATCGGCGCGTTCATGATGTCGGAGAGCGAGTACTCGGTCTGGAACTGCGCGTAGGGGTTGTTCACCGAGTGCTTGTGGTTCTTGTAGCCGATCTTGGCGAAATGCTCGGCGGTGGCGCCGTATGAGTGCATGTATTCCCGGCCGGCCGCGGCGAACATCCACGGCGCCACCGGGAATGCCAACTCGTCGATCTCGGCCAGAGCCTTGATATGCCGCCGCAGCGGCGACTCACGGTCATCGGCGCCGCCACCGAGTGATCCGGGTTGCATCTTCTCGAATCCCAGCGCCAGCACGCAGTCGGCCAGCCCGCCCCGGATGGACTGCGCCCCCAGATACAGCGCGGTCGACCCGGTGGAGCAGTTGTTGTTGACGTTGACGATTGGGATGCCCGTCATGCCGAGTTCGTAGAGCGCACGCTGGCCGGAGGTGGAGTCACCCGAGCAGTAGCCCACGAAGCCCTGCTCGATCTGGCCGTAGCCGACGCCCGCGTCGGCGAGTGCCTTGGTGCCCGATTCGCGGGCCATGTCCGGGTAGTCCCAGCCCTCGCGTCGGCCCGGCTTCTCGAACTTGGTCATTCCGACCCCGACGACGAAAACCCTGTTCTTGCCCATGTGGTCTAGTCTGCCGTTATGGCGCTTCGGGTGGTGCAGTGGGCCACCGGTTCGGTCGGGGTTGCGGCGATCAAGGCGATCCTCGAACACCCCGAGCTCGAACTGGCCGGCTGCTGGGTGCACTCGAAAGACAAGGCCGGCAAGGATGTTGGTGAACTCATCGGCGGCGCGCCGCTGGGCGTGATGGCCTCCGACAGCCTTGAGGAGATCCTCGCGACGGAAGCCGACGCCGTCGTCTACGCCCCGCTGCTGCCCAACGCCGACGAGGTTGCCGCGCTGCTGCGCGCCGGCAAGAACGTCGTCAGCCCGGTCGGTTGGTTCTACCCCGGCGAGGCCGAGGCTGCGCCGCTGCAGGCCGCCGCACTGGCCGGCAACGCCACGCTGCACGGTGCCGGCATCGGGCCCGGCGCGGCCACCGAACTGTTCCCCCTGCTGCTGTCGGTGATGTCCACCGGTATCACCCACGTCCGGGCCGAGGAATTCTCCGACCTGCGCACCTACGGGGCGCCCGATGTGCTGCGCCACGTCATGGGTTTCGGTGGGACGCCGAGGACGGCCCTCGACGGCCCGATGCAGAAACTACTCAACGGCGGCTTCTTGCAGTCGGTGCGACTGATCGTCGACCGGTTGGGCTTCGCCGCCGAACCTGTCATCCGCACCAGCCAGCAGATCGCGGTCGCCACCGCCCCCATCGACTCGCCCATCGGAGTGATCCAGCCGGGTGAAGTCGCAGGGCGGCGGTTCTGCTGGGACGCAGTGGTTACCAACGCGATCGTGGTCCGCATCGCGGTCAACTGGCTGATGGGGGAGGAGAACCTCAAGCCGGCATGGTCTTTCGGCCCGGCCGGGGAACGCTACGAGATCGAAGTGCGCGGGCACCCGAACACCTTCGTCACCGTCAAGGGCTGGCAGCCGGAAACGATCGAAGAGGGGCTGGCGAGCAATCCCGGTGTGGTAGCGACCGCCGCGCACTGCGTCAATTCCATCCCGGCCACGTGCGCTGCGGAACCGGGCATCAAGGGGTTCTTCGACCTGCCGCCGCTCACCGGTCGGGCGGCGCCGATGTTCGCCCGCCGGCACTAGCATTCGGTGCATGGCATCCTCAGTCTTCGTCGAGAGCTCGCGCACAATCCCGGTCACACCGGACGAGGCGTTCGCCCGGACCCTTCCGATGTCATTGCCCACGTTGTTCGCCCGCCGGTACGGACCCATTCCGCCGATCAAGGAAGTCCGCGACCAGTGCGGCGACTGGAACAGCGTCGGCGAGACACGCACGATCGCGCTGTCCGGCGGCGGGACCA
>JAHBAP020000464.1 GCA_018500005.2 Mycobacterium sp.
CGTCTCGTGGGCTCGGAGATGTGTATAAGAGACAGGCGCCACGCCGTCGCCGAGGCGCCGGCCCCCCCCCCCGAACCCCGGGCCGCTCCCCGCCCGGCCCAGCCTGCGGCGGCCAGCCAGTGGGGGGCTCGGCCCGCCACGGCGCAGCCCTCAGCCGTGACCCGCACCCCGGCGGTGCGGCCCCAGCGCGATTGGACCCCTTCCCCGGCCGGTGGTTCGGCCCGCACCTCGACGTTCCAGCCCGGTAGCGCCGTACTGCGCGTCGAGGATGTGGCACAGCCCCGCAAGATGCCGCCGGAAATGGGTTGGCGCAAGACCGTTTACGTCGGAAGCGGCAAGCTGGTCAACCTCGGTGCCGGGCCCGCCGAACTCGAGCTGCGCGCCAACATCGACGCGATCACCGCCAACATTCCCGGCAACTACACCATCGCCGTGGTGTCGATGAAGGGCGGTGTGGGTAAGACCCGCGTGACCGCCGGACTGGGCACTGTCTACGCCAACTACCGCACCGAGCCGGTCATCTCGCTGGACGCCAACCCCACCTACGGGAACCTCGGCCGGCTGATTGACCCGTCTGCGACGGCCACCGTGCGCGAGTTCATGAGCGACGACCAGGTGACCACCTATCCGATGGCGCGCTCCTACACCGGGAAGAACCGGCAAGGACTGGAAGTGCTGCCGGGCAATCAGAACGTGGCCAACCCGATGGTCCTCACTGATGAGCTGTTCAACGCGGTGATCGCCCGCGCCCGGCAGTTCTATCAGCTCGCGCTGATCGACTGCGGCCCCCATATCGAACATCGGGTGATGCGCAGCGTGCTCTCCCAGGCCGACGCCCTGGTGATCGTCGGAACCATGGGCTTCGACGGCGCCGCCGCCGCCGAGACAACACTGGATTGGTTGGATGCCCGCAACAGCCACGAACTTCTGCGCCGCTCAGTGGTGGTGCTCAACGATGTTCACGACAACGCCGATTCGGAGTTCCTGAGCACCGTTGAAAAGAGCTTGGCGCCGCGGGTTGGGGCGGTGAAGACCATCCCCTTCGATAAGCACCTGCGCGACAGCCACACCCTCGATTTCACCGCGCTGCAGAAGAAGACCCGGCTGGCGTTCATCGAACTCGCCGCCTGGCTGGCGAAGGGATTCACCGGCAACGTTGGTGTTCGGTGACCTCGTTGCAACCCGCGTCTGCGGAGGCTGCGCCGCTGGGGGAACCTGACGCCAAGGCGGGCCACCGGGTGCTGGTGGGGCTGATGGCCGGTGAGGCCATGTTGGGCATCCGCATGGATGCGGTGGCAGCAGTGGGGATGCAGATCTCGGCGTTGGTCGACCTCGTCAACGGCCGGCTGGTGGAAGTGGGACGGCCGCGGTTGGCTGCGCCCCAGTCCGAGGGCGGTACGGCTAAGCGGGGCCGCTGGGCAATCTGCTGGGTGGACGGCACACCGCTGCGCACCAACCGGTCGTTGCAGGACCAGGGCGTGTTGGACGGCACCCGGTTGTGGTTGCGTTTCGTCGAGGACGACGAGGCCCGGATCCCGGTCATTGAGCATGTCACCTCCGCGATCCCCGCAGAACTGCGCAAACGCTGGCCCTCGGTCACTCCGGCGTGGGCGGCCCGTGTCGCGATGACGCTGGTCAGCGTCGGCGTTCTGGCGGCGTTGGGGCTGTTGGCCCGGTGGCGCAATGAGCACCACGGCTGGCTGGCGGCGGCGGTGGGCCTCAGCATCGCGGTGGGACTGCTGGCCGCAGCCACGGTCATCATGTTGCGTCCCGATACCAGCACCGACCTGGCGCAACCGGCGTTCAGCCGCGGCCGGACGTTCCGACTCGTCGCTGATGTGTTGCGGCTCAATGGTATTGCCGCCTTAGCTGTTGGGATTGGCGCAGCCGTGCCCGGGCCGCTGGGAGCTCCGCAAGTCGCGTTGGTGACCGCGGTCATCCTGGCGGCCGCCGCGCTGAATCTGCGGTTTTTCGGTGGGCCGATGGCGTTGTGCACGGCGGTCATCGTTATCGGTGTCGCCGCCCTGCTGACAGGGTTGGCGCGGATGGTTCTGCTGACCTCGGCGACCACGCTGCTGTGCTGCGTCCTGCTCGTGGTGACCCTGGCGATCAAACGGACCCCGGCGCTGGCGCGGTGGGCCGCGCGGTTGCGGTTGCCGGTGTTTCCCTCAGCCTCGGGCCGTTGGGTCTTTGAGACCCGGGCCGATCTTCCGGCCGCGGTCGTGGTGGCCGCCGGCGAGGACCCTGAACTGGACGGCCCGAAGTCGGTACGCGAGACGATCCTGGCGACGGACCGGGCCCGCAACATCATCACCGGGCTGCTGACCGGCCTGGGCGCACTGCTGGTGGTGTGTTGTGGGTGGCTGTGCGATCCGACACGTGACGAGCGGTGGCTGGCGGTGGCACTGGCCATGACGTTGGCCGGTGCGGTGCTGCTGCATGCCCGCGGCTATGAAGATCGCACCCACGCCACGATCCTGGCGGTCAGTGCCGTCGCTGTCGTGATGGTCGTGACGCTGCGCTTCGCGTTGCAGTTGCACAGCGCGGCCGCGGTTTTGGCCGCTTGTGCCGTGCTGGTGCTTGTCCCGGTCGCAGGCCTCATCCTGGCCTCGGTTGTGCCGAACACCATCTACAACCCGGCGTTCAAGCTGACCGTCGAGTGGGTGGGCTATGCGCTGTTCTTCGCGTCCTTCCCGCTCGCGTTCTGGCTGATGGGCGTGTTCGCCGCGATCCGGTATCGGTCATGATCGCAGCGCATCGCCTGCGCAGTGTTTCGGCGGTGAGCGCGGTAGCGGGTTTGGTGGCGATGTCAGCGCTGTGGGGCGCCCCGAGCGCCGCCGCGGTGGAACCGCCGGCGATCGACCCGGCTGCGGTCCCGCCCGACGGGCAGCCAGGCCCGCAGCAGGCGATGCGGCAAGGTGCGCTGTGCACGCGGGTCGGAACGCTGCCGGGCACCGACTACCGCATCCAGCCGAAGTACATGGATCTGTTGAACCTGCCCGAGGCGTGGAAGTTCGGCCGGGGGGCCGGGGTGAGCGTGGCCCTGATTGATACCGGGGTCAGTCCCCATCCCCGGTTGCCGACCCTGGTGGGCGGCGGGGACTACATCGAGGGCGGCGACGGTCTGACCGACTGCGACGCACACGGCACCTGGATCGCGAGTTTGATTGCCGCGTGGCCCAACGACGGCAACTCACCGCCACCCCCGCCGCGCGAGGTTCAACCTCCACCGGCGGGGCAGGGCCCACCGCCGGCCGAACCCGGAGCTGCTGACCAGTCCACGCCGCCAGCCTCAGCGCCCACCGCTGCTGAGGGTCCGGCCGGATGGACGAGTGCCACCGCCGCGGCACCTGGCGTCGAGCCAGCCGCGATGGGCCAGCTTCCGTCACCCGAGGCTCCGGCCGAAGCCGCGGGTGATCCGCCCTACCCGGCAGCGCCGCCGCCGTGGCCTCCGCCGGATGCGTTCTCGGGCATCGCCCCGGAGGTGAAGCTCATCTCGATCCGCCAATCGTCGTTGGCGTGGAGTCCGCAGGGCGCGTTCGGTGATTCCGACCCGGTGACCCGACGCAAGGCCGGTGATGTGGCCACGATGGCCTCCGCGATCGTTCATGCGGCCAACATGGGCGCCAAGGTCATCAACATCTCCGAGGTGTCCTGCATGCCGGCCAACAAGATCGTTGACCAACGCGCGCTGGGAGCCGCGATCCGCTATGCGGCGGTGGACAAAGATGTGGTCATCGTGGCCGCCGCGGGAAACCTTCGCGGACCCGACAGTGACTGCAAACAGAATCCGTTGAGCAATCCGCTGACGCCGGATGATCCGCGTAACTGGGCGGGCGTGACGACGGTGGTGACCCCCGCCTGGTTCTCCGACTACGTCCTGACGGTTGGTGCGGTCAATGCGGCCGGAAACCCGTTGCCGGACTTGAGTATTGCCGGGCCGTGGGTGGGCATCGCCGCCCCAGGCACCGATGTCATGTCGCTCTCCCCGCGGGATGCGGGTCTGATCAACGCCGAGGAGAATCGGGAGCAGCAGCTTGTCGCGCCCGCGGGCACCTCGTTTTCGGCGGCGATTGTCACCGGCACCGCGGCGCTGGTCCGGGCGAAATTTCCGCAACTGACCGCCCACCAGGTCATCAATCGTCTGATCGCCACCGCCCGGCCACCGGCGGCCGGCGTGGACAACGAGGTCGGCCACGGCATCGTCGATCCCGTCGCCGCTCTGACCTATGACCTGCCGGCCGGTGAACCGTTGCCGCCGCAGAACCAGTCCTCGCCGCTGGTCCTGCCGCCACCGCCGCCGCCGCGGGATATGACCCCGGTCTGGGTGGCGCTGGGTGGTGTGGCGGCGATTGCGGTCCTGGCGACCGGCACTGTCGGACTCTCAGCGTTGTTGAGGGAGAGGAAGGGCCGCTGATGCGTGCAAAAGCCCCGTTGGGGGTGTCTGCGTCTTGGCCAAGGTGGGCCGCCGGTTTCGTCACCGTGACAGGGATTCTGTGGTTGGGCAGTCTGTTTCGCGGCCCCGGCCCGATGTGGGGGTCGATCGCGGCGGCCGCGACGGCCGGCACCCTCATTGTCGTGACGTGGCGGTTGTTGCCGTTGACGACGGTCCTTCGCCGCCGCCTCGCACCGTCGCGTCCGGACCCTGCCCTGTTGGACACCACACCGCCGGCCGACATTGCGCCGCTGTGGGATAACACCCCTGCAGCGATCCGAGCCTGGGGAGATGACGTCGTGGCGGTGTTGGCCATCGACGGCCCCGACAACCCGCCCTCGGTGTTCGACCGCAACCGGGTCGAGTCGGCGACGTCGATCCCGCTGGACGTGTTGGCCGATGCGTTGCGCCAGTTCGATGTTCGCCTGTCAGGAATCGACGTGCTCAGCGTGGGCCGTCGCCGCGCCTCGCGTGCACACCACCCCTATGCCGCCACCTACACCAGCATGATCGGCGATCACGCTGCGATGGGGCAGCGGCGCAGCTGGTGTGTACTGCGGATGGATCGCTTGCAGAACGCTACGGCCATCGCCAGCCGTGATTCGGTGGCCTCGACATTGGCTGCGTGTGCTGCCCGGCTGGCCTCGGAGTTGTCGGCACGCAAGATCACTGCCCGCGTGCTTGATGCCGCCGAGTTGGTTGATGTGGACTTTCAGCTCGGGGCCGGAATCGGGGCCGAGCCGCGGCCGGGCTGGGGGGATCTGCGCCACGGTGCCGGTTCGGTGAGCGCCTATTGGGTGTCGCCGAAGGACATCACCACCGAGAATCTGGATCGGATCTGGGTGCCCGATAGTGATGCCACCGCGGTGGCGGTGCAGTTGCGCCCCGTGGATGGCGGCGGGGCCGAAGTCGGGGTGATCGTGCGGTATTCCACGCCGACCCCGCTGGCCTCGCCGCCACTGGACGGGCTCAACCCGCTCTCAGGCCGCCACGACCTCGCCGTCCGGGCAGGCCTGGCGGATGCACCCACGCCCCAACTGCGTGCCCCGCACCGCCGTCTCGACGGCGACGAGGATATTCGGGTTCCTCTGGGGGCGACGGGAATCCTGTTGGGCACGTTGCCCTCTGGTCACCCGCTGCTGATGAACCTGGCCGCTGCCGACCCGTCGCAGTCCTCGACGGTCACCATTGCCGGGGAGTTGGCGCTGCTGGTTCAGGTGGCGCTGCGTAGCGCGGCGATCGGCTATCAGGTGATGGTGGTCTCGGCCCAGCCGGAGCGCTGGCGGGACGCCACCGCCGCGGGCCTGCAGGTGATCGCCCCGAGTGCGGGGGCGGCCCTTCCCGGCGAGGGGCCGCCCGTGATGGTTATCTATGACACCCCCGGCGCGTCGGGGGGCTTTACCGGCGCAGCCCCGGCGATCACTGTGCGGGCAGTTCGCCCGGCCAGTGCCAGCATCGCCGATGTGCATCTCGAGCAGGAGTCCCCGGATACTGAAACGGTGCGGACCGCAGGGTTCTCCACACGGGTGACCATCGACGTCAATCCGGAACGCAATCTCATCAAGCAAGGCCCGAGGGCCGCCTGAACTCGGCCACCCGAGGGGAGAGGATGACCATGATCAGCGTCGGCGCAACTGCCACCGAGGCTGCACGCAACGCCTTCGCCAGAGGCCTTCTGGCGTCGGGTGTGTCGGTGAACGGCCTGATGGCGAGCAACAACGCGCAGGCCGCCGCGAAGCTGTTCGCCCAGGCGACCGACTCCGACCCCGGCATGTGCGATGCATGGCTGGCGCGCATCGTCACCGGCGA
>JAHBAP020000431.1 GCA_018500005.2 Mycobacterium sp.
CATCGGACCGTCCGGCGCGGGCAAGTCCCCGCTCGCCCGGCCGATCGCCGGCTCCACCCATCCGACCAGTGGCACGGTCAGCTTCGAGGGCCACAACGTCCACGCCGACTACCCCCCCCTGCGCTCCCGGATAGGGATGGTGCCGCAGGACGACGTGGTGCACGGTCAACTGACCGTCAACCAGGCATTGATGTACGCCGCGGAGTTGCGACTGCCGCCGGACACCACCAAGGAGGACCGCCAGCAGGTGGTCGAGCAGGTGCTGGCGGAACTGGACATGACCCAGCACGGCGAGACGAGAGTGGACAAACTCTCCGGCGGCCAGCGCAAGCGGGCCTCGGTGGCGCTGGAACTGCTGACCGGCCCGTCGCTGCTGATCCTCGACGAGCCGACCTCCGGCCTGGACCCGGCGCTGGATCGTCAGGTGATGACAATGCTGCGCGATCTGGCCGACGCCGGCCGGGTGGTTCTGGTGGTCACTCACTCGCTGACCTACCTCGATGTGTGCGATCAGGTGTTGTTGCTGGCCCCGGGCGGTAAAACCGCATTCTGCGGGCCGCCCAGCGAGATCGGCCCGGCGATGGGGACGACCAACTGGGCTGACATCTTCAGCACCGTCGCCGGCGATCCGCAGGCCGCCAACGACCGGTACGTGGCCCGAACCGGTCCGCAGCCGCCACCGCCTCCGATGGAGGCGCCCTCGGATCTGGGCGAACCGGTACACACCAGCCTGCGGCGGCAGTTCTCCACCATCGTTCGCCGACAGGCGCGGCTGATCATCTCCGACCGCGGCTACTTCTTCTTCCTGGCGTTGCTGCCGTTCATCATGGGTGTGCTGTCGCTGGCGGTGCCCGGGGACGTCGGGTTCGGCAAACCCGACCCGATGGGCGGCTCCCCCAACGAACCAGGGCAGATCTTGGTCTTCCTCAACGTCGGCGCGGTGTTCATGGGAACTGCGCTGACCATCCGCGACCTGATCAGCGAGCGGGCCATCTTCCGCCGCGAGCAGGCGGTCGGGTTGTCGACGACGGCCTATCTGCTGGCCAAGGTCTGCGTGTACACGCTGTTCGCGATCCTGCAGTCGGCGATCATGGTCTCGATCGTGGTGTGGGGCAAGGGCGGTCCCACCGAGGGCGCGGTCGCGCTGGGAAATCCGTCGCTGGAGCTGTTCGCCACCATCGCCGCCACCTGCGTAGCGTCGGCCGCTCTCGGTCTGCTGCTGTCGGCGATCGCCAAGTCCAATGAGCAGATCATGCCGTTGCTGGTGGTCGCGATCATGAGCCAGTTGGTGTTCTCCGGCGGCATGGTGCCGGTCACCAATCGTCCTGTGCTCGATCAGCTTTCGTGGTTCACCCCGGCGCGGTGGGGCTTCGCCGCCTCGGCCTCGACAGTGGATCTGATCAACCAGGTGCCCGGGCCGCTGACGCCGAAGGACCGTTGGTGGAAGCACACCGGCTCGAGTTGGTGGTTCGACATGGCGATGCTGGGCGGCCTGTGCGTGCTGTATCTGAGCTTGGTGCGCTGGAAGATCCGGCTGAAGTCGGTCAGGTAGACGATGCTCTCGAAATTCCAGTCCTGGTGGCTGTATTCGTGCTTCGCCGCCGTGCTGCTGGCCGGCTGGGCGGGCGGCTTCGGCGTGATCTTCATGCTGTTCTTCATCACCATCTACCTGGTCGGGGTCGTCCTGATCGGACCGGATGCAGAGCCCACCGAGCCCACCGAGCCCACCGAGCCCACCGAGCCCACCGATGAGGAGCTGGAGGCGGCGCCTGCTCAGGCCGGCGGTAGCGACGATGCCGGTCGTCCACAGAACCCGTGAGATGGGAACCCGTCGATTGATGTCGCAGGACTAGGCTCGTAGCTGTGAGTCCGGACGATCTCAGCGATATCCGCCAGCGGCTCCGGGCTGTCGAGCAAGACGCCGCGGCAGCTCGGGTATTGGCTGGCGCTGCAGACCGCGACGTCGGCGAGATCAGAGCTGAGATACGTGACTTCCGCCAGGCGACGGCCACGAGTTTCAACGCACTGCGGGCAGACTTCGTCGACCTCCGAAGTCACGTCGATCGGCGCTTCGAGCAGGTTGATCGTGGGTTCGCCGAAATGCGCGGCAGGTTGGACGCCACCGCCGCGGGCCAGCAGCGGATCGTCGAGCTCATCGAGTCAGTGATCGACCAGAAGAACCGGTAGACCGGGGCCCGTGTTCCGGATCTTGTTCTACTCCCCCCGCATCGCCCCCAACACCGGCAACGCGATCCGCATGGTCGCCGCAACGGGCTGCGAACTGCACCTGGTGGAACCACTGGGTTTCGACCTGTCCGAGCCGAAGCTTCGCCGGGCGGGTCTGGATTACCACGACCTGGCCTCGGTCACGGTGCACCCCAACCTGGAGGAAGCCTGGGCCGCGCTTGCCGGGGCGCGGGTATTCGCCTTCACCGCGCACGCCAAGCGCTCGTTCGCCGAAATCCGCTACGCACCTGGCGATGTGCTGCTGTTCGGCCCGGAGCCGACCGGCCTGGATGAGAAGACGCTGGCCGACCCGCATATCACCGAACAGATACGAATCCCGATGCTTGGGGGGCGTCGGTCACTGAACCTCTCCAACGCCGCGGCGGTGGCCGCCTATGAGGCGTGGCGTCAGCACGGGTATGCCGGCTCACTGGACTCCGGGTGAGTTACCAGGTGTCCCAATGGGTCAACTGCTCGGCCGGCAGGCGCTTGGCCAGTTTGAAGTCGGTGCCCTTGGTGTAGGCGATGGGGAACAGCCCACCCTGGGTGTAGTCGTCGAACGGGATGCCCAGCAGATCCGCGGCCCGCTTCTCGCCGTCGCCGATGAGGTGCAGGGTGGTCCAGGCCGTTCCGAGTCCGCGCGCCCGCAGCGCCAGCATGAAACTCCACACCGCCGGCAGCAACGAGCCCCAGTAGGAGGCCTGCATGCCCACCGGCACGCTGTCCGGGCGCCCCTCCAGCAGCGGGATCCTCATCACCGGCGCCTTCTCCATGTTCTCGTTGAGGTACTTCCCGGAGTTCATGACGGCGTC
>JAHBAP020000009.1 GCA_018500005.2 Mycobacterium sp.
CCGGGCGCCGCCGTTCCCCGGCACCGCAACCCGGCCTCGGCCCCCGACGCCGGCACGCACCCCGCCGCTGTCGCCGATCGCGCCGGTCGCTCCGTGGCCGGACGGATTCCTGCCGGGCGACCCGGGGCCGCATGCGGGAGCCCCAGCCCCGGCGGCCCCGGGTGCGATGCCGGCTGAGGCAGCCCCGGCGTCGGCCCGCTCCTACGGTGGCAACGTCGGCCCGGTCGGCAGCCAACTCGAGCGCGATCAGCTGTCCTACATCACCGGTGCGCCGGCGACGACTGCGACGCAACTGTTGATGGCCCCGGTAGTCCGCGGGATGACCGTGTCACCGGGAGAGGGGGCCTGATGAAGGGCAAGCTGTCCAAAGTCGCAACGGGGCTGACCGTTTTCCTGGTCGTCACCGCAATCATGACGTGGCTGGTCTACGCCACCCTGCAGCGGTCGGTCACCGGCGACACCACTCGTTACGCAGCGGAATTCACCGACGTGTTCGGTCTGCGCGAGGGCGACGACGTCCGGATGGCCGGTGTGCGTGTCGGCCGCGTCATGAAGGTGGATCTCACCGACGACAGCCGCGCCATGGTGGATTTCGCACTGCAGAGCGAGCAGAAGATCTTCCCCGACACCGAGGCGTCGATTCTTTACCAGAACATCGTCGGCCAGCGCTATCTGGATCTGCGTCAGGGCATCGGGCTCAAGAGCGACGGCGCCGCCCTGGACGCGGGCAGCGTCATCCCGCTGGAACGCACCATCCCCTCGTTCGACGTCGGTGTGGTTCTCAACGGCTACGAACCGCTTTTCGCCACCATCGACCCTAAGGCCGCCGACCAGATCACCGCCGCCGCGGTGCAGGGCTTGCAGGGCGACACCAATGCCTGGGCCAGCTTGGTCGATCAGACCGGCAAGCTCACCGAGACGTTCGCCGGCCGCGACCAACTCCTCGGGGACATGATCACCGGGATGGACCGGCTGTTCGGGACGTTGGCTGCGCAGAACGGCAATATCGACACCACCCTGAACAACACCCGGCAGATGGTCACGACATTCAATGCTCGCCGGCCGGAATTGGTGGCCTCGATGGGTTCGCTCTCCCGGGTCATGCGGGCTCTGGGTTCGGTCACCGCCGAGGTCAACCCGTCGTTGCAGGCATTGATCACCCGGGAGCCCGGATTCGCGGCACACCTCGTCACGATCGAGCCGCAACTGGCCTTCATGGGCGGCAACCTGCCCAAGATGCTCAAGGGCCTGGCGCGGGTCGCCAACGAGGGCGCCTACCTCAACGTCTACGCGTGCGACCTGAACGCGCTGGCCTTCTTCCCGGGTCTCAACGACGTGACCCCGGTCATCGTCAACGCCGCCACTCCCGGCAATCAGGCGCAGCACACCCCGAAGTGCAGGAATATGGCCAATGGTTGAGCGTAAATTCAAAGGCACCCCCCGCAAGCGCGTCCTCGAGGACCGCAATATCGCCGCAGTCGGGTTGGTGGCCCTCGCCGTTCTCCTCGGGTTGATGGCGACGTTGGTGATCATCACCAAGATCGGACCGGGCTACAAGAAGGTCAGCGCCGACTTCACTCAGGCGGCAGCGCTGTTGCCGAAGAATCCCGTCGTGGTCGCCGGCATCCCGGTCGGCACGGTCACCGGGATGAAGCTCAACGGCGATCACGTCACCGTCGATATGAAGGTGCAGAACAACCTCAACATCGGCAAGGACTCCCGCGCCACCATCATGGTCACCACCATCCTGGGTTCGCGGTACCTGTCGCTGGCTCCCGGCGGCGGTGGTCCGCTGGAGAACAACACCATCGACATCAACCACACCGCGGTCCCCTATGACCTCCAGCAGGCGCTGCAGGATGTCGCGGTCAACTACGGCGAGGTCAACACCGATCAACTTGCGACTGCACTTCAGGCGCTCGGCAAGCAGGTCGAGGGGCTGCCGCCGCTGATCCCCAAGTCGATGGACAACCTCAAGAAGCTGTCGACCGTGATGGCCGAGCGGCGCGACCAGGTCGGCAACATGCTCAAGACGATGGACATCGTCACGGGGACCCTGCGTCGCCAGCAGAGCAGCTTGGGCGCCATGGTCAACCAGGGCAATCAGCTGGTCGGCGAATTCGCAACGCGTCAGGTCGCATTCCACGCGATGCTGCAATCGCTCAGGGACCTGGTCAATCTGCTCGACGACACGATCGTCACCGACCGGGCTCAGGTGGACTCACTGCTGGCCAATATGAACACGTTGTCCGGTCTGGCCGCCAAGCACGAGGATCTGCTGCGCAACATCCTGCAGGTCGCCCCGGTGACGATCCGAGGGTTCGCCAACGCGACCGGCACTGGTAACGCACTGGACACCAACTTCTCCAACGGAATCCTCGTGGACTCCTGGATGTGCGCCATCAGCGGCCGCGCCAAGCAGTTCGGGATGATCCAGTACTACAAGGACTGCAAGTGAAGCGCGGTAGAGGGTTCATGATCCTGGCCATCGTCGGCCTGGTGGCGGCTGGCGTGGTCGGCTTCAACGTCTGGAAGTTGGCCCAGGCCCGTTCGCACACCATCACCCTGACAGCCCAATTCGACAACTCCGCGGGCCTGTACCCGACGAACAATGTTCAGGTTCTCGGGATGAAGGTCGGCAGCGTCAAGAAGCTGACGCCGAAGAACGGCTACGTCGAGGTCGAATTCACCGTCGACAAGGACGTCAAGATTCCCGCCGATGCACAGGCCGTCACGCTGCAGACCTCGATCCTGGCCGAGCGGTCCATCGAACTCACCCCGGTCTACGGCGGCGGCGAGGTTATGCAGGACCACGCCACCATCCCGCTGACCAAGACCCGCACCCCGGTCGAGTTCACCAAGACCCTCGACATGGTTGACCGCCTTGCGGTTTCGCTCCAGGGCGACGGCAAGGGCAACGGCGCGCTTCGCACCCTGATCGACTCGGGCGCATCGATCGCGGACGGCAACGGCGAGCGCATCAAGGCCGCTCTCGGTGAGTTGTCCAAGGCGCTCAAACTCAGTGCCGACGGCGGCGCTCAGACCAAGGAGTCGCTGACCAAGGTCGTCGACAACCTCAGCGTTCTGATGGACAGCGCCGCCGCCAACGAAGCCACCCTGCGGGAGTTCGGGTCGAATGTCCGGGTACTGTCCCAGATCCTCGCCGACGAGGACATCGGTAGCGGCACCACCGGAAAGCAGCTGAACGTAGTGCTCACCCAACTCGGTGACCTGTTGGAGAAGAACCGCGACAACATCAAGGGTGCCGTCGACGGCAGCAGTGTCGCACTGAAAGCCACGGTCGACCATCAGCGCGATCTTGCTGAACTGCTCGATGTCGCGCCGATGACTCTGGACAACCTGTACAACATCATCGACCGCGAGAACGGGGCGGCGAGGGTGCGCGTGCTGACCGACAAGGTCCTCTTCGACGCCCCGCAGATCAAGGAGCTCTGCAACCTGATGCACCTGCGCCAACTGGGCTGCAGCACAGGAACTTTGCAGGACTTCGGCCCGGACTTCGGTGTCTCCTACATCCTCGACGGCCTTGCAGCGATGGGGCAGAAATGATGACGGCTAAGAAGAGGTTCACCGTCGCTCTGGCAGCGACGGTGTCGTTGACCACCGCAGGTTGCGCCACCAACGGCCTGGCCAGCCTGCCGCTGCCGAAGCCGGGATTGAGCCGCGGTTCGGGTTACGTCATCACCGCGGTGTTCGAGAACGCGTTGAACCTGCCCGCTTTCGCCAAGGTGCGTCTCGCCGGTGCGGATGTCGGTCAGTTGGAGAACCTCGAGGCCAAGGACTTCACCGCCGTCGCCACCATGCGGATTCGGGATGGCGTCGAACTCCCCCAGGGCAGCACCGTCGAGTTGCGTTCGGCGACACCGCTGGGCGATGTGTTCATTGCGGTCAAGCCCCCGGAGAACGGCTCGGGGGCAAGCCTGCTGAAGAACGGCGACGTGATTCCCATCGAGCGGACCGCGGAAGCGGCCACCGTGGAGAACCTGTTGACCGGCGCCGCGGTGCTCGTCAACGGCGGAGCGGTGCAGAACCTCACCGACCTGATCAACGGTGCCGGCAAGGCGGCCGGGAACAACGGCGGCAAGAACTTCCGCGAACTCGTCGACAAGACCAACCAATTGCTCGGCACGATGGATCGGCGCACCGACCAGATCTCGGATTCGCTGACCGCGCTGTCCGGTTTGTCGCGGCGGATCGATGAAAAGAACTATGTGCTGGTCGATTTGATGAACGCGGCCGCCCCGGCCACCAATGTTCTGGCCCAGCACACCAACCAGATCGCCGATCTGGTGGTGCAGGCCGGAGGGATGACCGAGTCGATCAACAAGTTCCCGTCCATCAACGGAACCGACAACAGTGGGCGCAGTGTGATCGCCGATCTCAACAAGATCTCCAGCGACTTCAACGACGTCGTGATGGATCCGAACTCGAACCTGGCGTCCATCAACAAGCTGATGCCGCCGGTCATCAAGGCCTCCTCGGGTAGCTCGCTCTCGTTGCGCGGCAATATCGACCGCCTCGTCCTGGGCCGAATCCCGGATATCGGCTTCGCCGGGGATCCGGGATTCTCCCCGCTGAAGTGGGCGCACTACAACGAGCTCATCGGTTCGTTCCAGAACACGCTGTACCGGTTGCAGGAGCGGGTCGTCGGACGCGGTCCGAACGTGCCGCAGGTGCCGGTGATCCCGAGCCCCACCGAGGCGGGCCAGTGGCAGGTCGTCGGACCGCCACCGGGACCGACCGCACCGGGTGAGTTCGTCCAGCCCGCCGGGCCGCCGCCTGGGCCGGTCCCGCCGCCTCCGCCACCTGTCCCCGCGCCGGCGGTGCCCGCGCCCGCCGTGGAGCCGGTCCCGTGATCGGGCGCATGGCCGATGGCATCGTCGGAATCGTCAAAGCGGGTCACCGGCAGAAGGCGTGGCTGTCCGCGTTGGCCCTGCTGGTCACGCTGCTGGTGGGTCTGGCGTATGTGACGTTCGGCGCACTGCGGTGGAACCCGCTAAAGGGCGTCTATCACGTCAATGTGCAACTGCCGGCCTCCGGCGGACTGCTGGCCAATCAGGACGTCACCCTGCGGGGCATCCAGATCGGCAAAATCGAGCACCTGGCGCTTACCCCCGACGGTGTCGACGCCATGATCAAGATCAACGACGGTGTCGAACTGTCGGAGTCCAGCAAGGCCCGGGTCGCCGGCCTGTCGGCCGCCGGTGAG
>JAHBAP020000274.1 GCA_018500005.2 Mycobacterium sp.
TAGTGCACGAATAGCGGAGCGACAAATCCCCTGGAACCCTGCGCGTGTTCAGGGCAAATGCGCACCGTGCTAGTCTTCGTCCTCGGCGCGGTCACCTGCTGGTGACCTACCTCCGGTCCCGTGGCTCAGTGGAAGAGCGTCCGCTTCACACGCGGAAGGTCGCTGGTTCGATCCCAGCCGGGACCACCACTAGGGAGGCATCCACAAGGGAACCCCGATGACGGGGTACCAACTCGGCGGGCCGTAGTAGCCCGGGGGCACGACTCGGCTGTAGAAGGCCTCGCCGGGGAAGCAAACGGAGGGCCTGACGTCGGCCGGACCGCACCACGGATTGGCAAGCGGCGGTGGCGGTAGCGCCGGATACGGCTGCCCCGGCGGTGGAGGCGGTGGAGCCGGGCAGGGCGAATACTGGACGTCTGTCCAGATGTTCACACGCGGATTTCCCGGTGGCGGTGCCGGCGCCCCGGGCGGTTCCCAGGCCGGCCAACATTTCGGGAAGAACAAATCCCACGCCCCCGGGGTGAACCCCGCAGCCAGGAGTCCTGGCGGCGGCGGGGGCGGTGGCAGGTCTTCGGAGGCCGCTGGTGTTGGCCCGACCGGGGACGGATCAGGGTCGGCGTTTGCCAGGTCAGCCCCTAGGCCGAGGAACGTCCCGCCGAGCACCCCCGCGATGATCAACCGTCGCACTTGACCGTTCGTCGTCGTCTCCGTCCGTCGCACGCGAGGGACAACCACGACGCGTCAAAATCGCGCGTCAGAGGCGTCAGATTACGCGGAACGAGCCTAACCGACGCGCGCAGAAGGCGGTGGGCAATCTCACTGGGCAATCTCACTGGCCGCGATGAGTTCATCTGCTGGGTCGGCGACGCCGGCCGTGCTGTCGGCCGACAGGACTTTCTGCCCTTTCGGCGCCCCGCCCAATTCCAGGATCCTGGAAATGAGAAGGGGATGGAAATGGCACGTGATGTGTTCAAATTCCTCACCGGAGTAAGTGCGGCAATGACTTTCGTCCACGTCGTCTACGCGGTGGCCAGCAAGCGGGGAACGATCTCGATACCGATCTGGCGGGGTCGGCAATGGGGAGCGGGAAAGATGCTCGCCGAGGCCGTCGTCTACGGGAGCATCACCGCCGTTCTTGGTTATCTCGCGTGGCGGCCGCAAACGCTGGAGCTCACCGCGTGAGGGCCAGATGGCGCGAGTTTTCCAAGTTCCTGTGCGGGTTCCTGGCCGGTGCCGGGGTGGTGCACGCAAACATGGGATTCGCGATCGCGACCGGCTTATTCAACGAGCCGCACTTCCTCGGCCGCGCTTGGAGCGCGACCTCGCTGTGGCTCGGTGCCGCCGTTTACCTCGTCGTCAGCGTCGTCTTCGGTTATCTCGGCTGGCGGTCTGCTGGGAATTCCGCTCACGGCCAAACGGGCTCTCCACAACAGCCAGTGATGCGCTAGATTGAGGGTCGTCACGTTAAGGAAAATTAAGCGTGCTCCCGCGTCGAAAGAAGATCGGCGTACTCAAGTGCAGTACATGCCAGGTTCAGACTGCAGCCTTGCAGAAATCCCACTACGCCTCCGGCGTGTGCACCAGTGAGGTGTGAACTTTGAACCAACAAACCGCCCCGACCGAATGCGTCATCAACGAAGAGTGGTTCGACCGCACTGCGGTGATCTACGTCTCCGGCGTGCTCGACATGCTCACCTCCCCGCAGTTGGAGGCGGCGATCTCCTCGGTCATCGGCAAGAAACCTGCCGCGATCATCGTCGACCTCAGCGACGTCGATTTCCTGGCCTCGTCCGGCATGGGCGTGCTGGTCGCCGCCCGTGACCAGGCCGACGACAAGCTCGGATTCGCCGTTGTCGCCAACGGCCCCGCCACCAGTCGGCCGCTCAAGCTTGTGGGCCTGGCCGAGGTGATCGGCCTCCACTCGACCCTTGAGCAGGCCCGCTCGGCGGTCGAGGCATAAAGCCTGCGCTGTTCGGGTATAGGCGCCTCTGAGATGAGCGCCAATTTCCCCGGTCCTGATTCAGACTTGCAGTTCACTTGCGATGATGCAGTGGCTGATCCGGCTGCTGCCGCGAAAATCCGCGCGGTTTTCGCCCGGTGGCTGCGCCGCGAGACCGGCTTGGACGAGACCCGACTGTGCGACGTGATCCTCGCGGTCAACGAGGCGTTGGCCAATGCCGCGGAGTTCGCCTACGTCGATGGCGGTGAAGGCACTGTGCACCTCGAAGCCGTCCGCGACCCGATCCGTCGGACACTGACGGTGACCGTCTCGGACCGGGGGCGCTGGCGCGAGACCAACCCGCTCAAACGGCAACGCCGCCGTGGCCGGGGCATTCCCCTCATGCGGACGTTGGCCGACTCGCTGACCATCGGCACCTCAGCACTGGGCACCAGCGTCTGCATTCGCTTCGACGACGTTCGGACCGGCGTGCCGGTTGAGGTGGGCGTGGGCTGAACCGCCCTATCATCGGTCGATGGGCACCTATCTGATCGCCGGCGGCAGTCGTGGAATCGGCCGGGAATTGGTTCGACTCCTGCGGCCTTCCGCGGACCGAATCGACGTGTGGTCTCGTTCGCTCGACGAACTCGAGCCGACGGGGCCGGTCCGTCACCTCGCCTGTGATCTCACGTCCTCGGATCCACTGCCCGAACCGCCCGAGTCCATCCAGGGTGCGGTGTACTGCCCTGGGACGGTGAACCTCAAGAGCTTCCGGGCGATGTCCGAGAACGACTTTCGACGCGACTGGGAGTTGAATCTGCTTGGCGCGGTCCGCTTCTTGAAGGCTTGCCAGCCCCGCTTGAAGGGCGTCGACGGCGAACCGGCCGGTGTGGTGCTGTTCAGCACCGTCGCGGTCGGTCAGGGGATGCCGATGCATTCCTCAGTCGCCGCGGCGAAGGGTGCGGTAGAGGGACTGGTGCGTTCCCTGGCCGCCGAGTGGGCGCCGAACGTGCGGGTCAACGCCGTCGCGCCGGCACTCGTGGACACTCCGTTGGTGGAACGGATGCTCGGTACCCCGGAGAAGCGTGCTGCGATGGCGGCCCGGTATCCGCTCAAGCGGGTCGGAACCCCCAGCGACGCAGCGGCTTTGGCGAAATTCCTGCTATCTGCGGACAGCGGGTGGATCACCGGGCAGGTGCTGGGACTGGACGGCGGGATGTCGACGCTTCGGGTCTGACGAACAGCGAGCGTGCTGAGTCAAAAAGCGATTGCAAGATCGTGAATCCAAAATATGTCTTTCCTATGAGGTTCGTGACTGAGGGCCGGTGGATTCCTAGTCTCGGAATCACCGGGGCAAGGTCCCCGAACTGAGGAAAGGATCCGACTGTGGCAAGCATTCTCATCACCTCGACTGTTCTCGCCGGCGCCTTCGCCGCGGCCATCGCACTCGCGCCGGGGGCCGCCGCCGATGACACCGACGGTGTGTCCGGCCGTGACACCGGACGGAGCTCATCGCAGGCCGCCGGAACCGACCGTAACGGCCCGTATCGACCGGGCCCGGTGCGCAAGCCGGCCCGGCCGGAAGTCGCCAACAGCATCCCGGGCTGGGCCAACGAAGCGCTCTGGGCCCGGCCCGGGCCAGGCGGATCCAATCCCTTCGGCAGCCTGCCCAAGCCGCCGATCTTCGCCCTGGACTGACCTGCCGGCGCGGTAGCGGAGGACACGTAACCTGGCGGCGATGTGGAAACACCGCCGGGAGCGGCTGCGACAACGGCGCCTGCTGGACTTCACCTACCGTGTCCTGGTCGCGGTCGTGGGCCTGACCGTGCTGCTGGTCGGAGTCGCCGCCATCCCATATCCCGGCCCGGGCTGGGCGATCGTCTTCCTCGGCCTGGCGATCCTGGCCAGCGAGTTCTACTGGGCGCGGCGCACCCTGACCTTCACCCGTGGCCGCTACGACGTCGCGATGGCCTGGATACGCCGCCAGCCGTGGTGGGTGCAAGCCCTCTCCGCGATCCTGACCGCGGCCGTTGTGGTGGCCACCCTGTGGTTCGTCGGGGCCGTCGACTGGCTGGCCACGCTGGTGGGTCTCGAGCACCCGCTGCTCCGCAGCCCCATCGGACTCGGTAGCTGAAGGCTGCTCGATAGCATTAGCCGGACTACCGCCGAACGGCGGTGCTTCCTGCTGCCTGGAGAGAGACACCGATGAGCGCCCCCGCACAGCCCACCCCGGTCGCCCTGCTGAAGCTGTCTCTTATACACATCT
>JAHBAP020000446.1 GCA_018500005.2 Mycobacterium sp.
GCCAGGCGCCGACTCTGAGGAATTGGGCTTGGGCACCGCCGCCGCGGAAGGCTCGATCCGCGCTGTGCCGACCGACCGGGTACTCACGGTTGCGGCCGGTCGGACCGACCCGGACGCGCTGTGGCGATCGACTCGGGCACTGGATCCTGCGGCGCGCCGCGGCGTGGACGCCGAACGCTCGGCGCTTGTCGAGTCCGCGCCGTCACGGGCGGTGTCCGCCGAAGCCGGCGCCGAAACGGCGAGGCTGATGACCGCACCCGCACCCAGCGCCACCGCCAGGCCGCCCACACGTCCGATAAATCCAGCTGCCGTCATCTCTGCACTCCCCTGCCAGCCTCGATCTGCGTTGGCAGCATAGCGTGGCAACCCCGCCGTCGGCCGCACGCTCGACGGTCGACCGGAACAGCAACACCGCTCAGCCGTGCTCGGTGCCGGTTCGGTGGGGGCGGTTCTCAGCACTCCACTGCGACCACGATCCTGGAAACAGCGCACCGACCACTCCGGCCGCGTTCAGTGCGGCGAGTACCACCGAGGCGGTGACCCCGGAACCGCAATACACCGCAATCCCATCGGACTGGTCGATCCCGGACTTCTCCAGCAGGGCCGCGATCGCCGACTCCATCTGGAAGACGCCGTTTTCGTCCAGCATGGCGGTGGCCGGGAGATTCCGGGCGCCGGGAATGTGGCCGGCCACCGGATCCATCGGTTCGACCTCACCGCGGTAACGCTCCGGCGCCCGGGCGTCAAGCACCGTCCCCGCCGAACCCTCCGCGATCTGCTCAGCGGTGAGTGTCGCGGCCGCGCCGCTGTAGAGATTCTCGTGGACGACCCTGATATCGCCGGGCGGCACATCCACCGCCCCGGTCTGCAGATCTCCCCCGGCACCGGTCCAGGCCGACAGGCCGCCGTCGAGAATGCGCACATCGGAAAGCCCGGCGGCGGTCAGGACCCACCAGGCGCGACTGGACCCGGCACGGTTCCAGTCGTCGTAGACGACGACGGGGCGGCCCTGGTCGATCCCCCAGCGACGGGCGGCCGCCTGGATCGCCGAACCGGAGGGAAGTGGGTGGCGGCCCAGACCGGTGCGGGTGTGGTCGCTCAACTCGTCCTCCAGCGAGACGTACACCGCGCCCGGCAGATGCCCGGCCAGATAGTCCTCGCGTCCGTCCGGCTTGTCCAGTCGCCAGCGCACGTCGAGGATCGCCGGAGCCTC
This sequence comes from Mycobacterium sp., assembly GCA_018500005.2. Taxonomy (GTDB): domain Bacteria; phylum Actinomycetota; class Actinomycetes; order Mycobacteriales; family Mycobacteriaceae; genus Mycobacterium. Next base: position 1,214 of record JAHBAP020000446.1, read on the forward strand.
GCCCTCCCGGAGTTGCCGCCTGAGTTGTTCGGCAGTGATCAGGACGCCGTCGCGCGTGCTCACTGCCGCACCGCGATCGGGGTCAGATGGTCGCTGAACCACTGCCGTGCCAGTTCGGCAACCTGTTCCAGCGTTCCGGGTTCCTCGAACAGGTGGGTGGCGCCAGCCACGACGGCGATCTGGCATTCGGCTGTCATCGCCGCGGCGGCGACTCTATTGAGGTCCAGAACCTCGGGGTCACGGCTGCCGACGATCAGCAGCGTGGCGGCGCGGACATCACCGAGGAAGTTCGCGGCCAGATCCGGTCGCCCGCCGCGGGAGACGACGGCGAACACCTCGGTCTCGGCGGCGGCCCGCAATGCCGCACCGGCACCGGTGCTGGCCCCGAAGTATCCGACCGGCAAGCCCGCGGCGCCGTCGGCGGTGCGCAGCCACTCGGTGACGCCGACCAGCCTGGCCGACAGCAGGGCGATGTCGAAAACATTCGCCCGATCGCGTTCCTCGGCATCGGTGAGCAGATCGAACAACAGCGTCGCAAGACCGGCCGACTGCAGCACGCCGGCGACATAGCGGTTGCGTGGGCTGTGCCGACTGCTCCCGCTGCCGTGTGCGAAGACCACGATGCCGCGCGGGTGTGCGGGAATTGTCAGCCGACCCGCCACGGTGGCGCCGGCGGCATCCACCTTCACCTCGTCGTCACGCAGGAACCCGTCCATGGCCTCTCCTCCCCCTGCTCAGACCCGGATGCCGGGAGCCGCTCCCGGACTGCCGAAGTCGATCTGGGCGGAGGGGTTGGCGATGGCGGTCACCATCGCCGTCCCGAACGCGCCGGCGTCGTCGAACAGGGTGGCCGCGCCCACCGCGACCCCGTCCGAGCACCAGTGCGAATCCGCCTGTACGCCAATGTAATCCCCCAACGGCAGCCGCGACATTCCCACCGTCAGATCGCCGTTGATGTACCCGATCCCCCGCGTTCCCAGGTTGGTGACCAGACTCGTCGCCTCGGCGGCGACGACGGCGCGCACGAACGCACTTGGCTGTTCTCCCTCGACGACGTCGAGGGTGCGGTGGTAGACACGCTTGCGGGCCTTGTTCTGATGGTCCGCGCCGGTGTCGCTCCATCCGGCCGCGTCGCTGCCGATGACATAGGCCGCCCCGCTGACCCCGGTGGGTGCGGCGAACGAGGACACCGGCACCCACTCCTCGCCCGGCGGGGGTTCGCTCTGCCGGTACTGGACCAGGCCGGCCCGGGCGACGATGGTGCCGTCCTGGATCACCTCGCATTCGGAGGTACGGATCCGCCGACCGTCTCGGATGAGCCTGGTACGGATCTCGGTGGGTAACCGGCGTGCCGACTTGAACAGGTCGGCGGTCAGCCGCGCCGGTAGGAATCCCTCGATCCCGTAGCCGCGCTCGAGCGCTCGAGCCGCCAGGCCGACCACGGCCGGACCGTGCAGCGAGTCGTTACCCCAGCGGCTCAACGCGGACTCGGTCGGGTGAAACGTTCCGTCGGACTCGACGAATAAGTGCGCGACGGGCCTGAACACCTCGGCATCGTCGCACAGGCGACATAATCGGGCAGGGCCAGGAAGGCCTCGAATGCTGGGAAGGGATGCACGGTGGCGGATGTCGAGGTGCCGACGCCGCGCCGCACAGAGCGGTCCTCCCCCGGCCTCCTCGTCGCCACCATGAGCGTGGTGGCTCTCACCGTGGCGGTCCTGCAGACCGGGGTGGTGCCGGTGCTGGCGGTGATGGCCCGTCAACTCGGTGTCTCCACCGTCGACGTGAGCTGGGTGGTGACGGCCACCCTGCTCGCCGCGGCGGCCAGCACCCCGCTGCTGGGCCGACTCGCAGACCTGCACGTCAAGAAGCGGGTGCTGCTGATGGTCCTGGCACTGGTGCTCGCCGGTTCGGTGCTGGGAGCCGTCACCTCGTCGCTGCCACTCCTGATCGTCGCGAGGGTGTTGCAGGGAGCGTCGTTTGCGCTGTACCCGATCGGTGTGTCCATCCTGCGGGAGGAGTTGCCGGCCGATCGCCTGATGGGTGCGATGGCGGTGCTATCCGGGGTTCTCGGCTTCGGCGGCGGCATGGGTTTGGTGATCACCGGTCTGTTGATGCGTGGCGACGCCGGCTACCACCGGGTGTTCTGGTTCACGACGGCCTTCGTGGTGGTGGTGATCATCGCGGTTCTCGCCGTCATCCCCAGCCGTCCCCGCGCCGCCAGTGGGACCGTGGACTGGGCCGGCGCGGCGGGTCTGGCCGCCGGGTTGTCCGGCCTGTTGCTGGCCACCACCCAGGGTCATGTCTGGGGGTGGACGTCGGTGCGGACGACGGCGGCGTGGATTGGCGGTGCCGGACTGCTGGCCCTCTGGTGGTGGTGGGAGCGACGGTGCACCCAACCGCTGGTCTCGACCGCGATGCTCACCCGGCGACCGATCCTGTTGACCAATATCGCCACGGTGGCCGTGGGCATGGGTCTGTACTTCGCCTTCCTCGGGCTCACCGGGTTGGTGCAGGCGCCGACCTCGACGGGATACGGGTTCGGCGCCACGGTGCTGCAAGCCAGTGCCGGATACTTGTTGCCCGGGGCCCTGGCCGGTTTCCTCACCGCACTGGTGAGCGGCCGCTACATCGACCGCTACGGCGCACGGCCCGTGCTGATCGCCGGCGCCGCACTCGGCGTCCTCGGCTTCGCTCTGCTCGCGCTCGCACACGCCACCGCCTGGCAGGTCATCCTGGCCAGCTTGCTGGTCAACGCCTACATCAGCCTGGCCTACGGGGCACTGCCGGCCCTGGTGATCGGCGAGGTCGAGGTGAACGAGACTGGCGTCGCCACGAGCATCAACGCGATCGCTCGCACGGTGGGCGCCGCACTGGCCGCCGCGATCGTGGCGGTGCTGCTGAGCCGCCACCCCGGGGGCTACCCCCCGGGGAGCAGCTATACCCCCGTTTTCGTGCTCGGCGCGGGGGCAGCCGTCATCGGGATGGTGCTGATCGCCGCGAGCAATCCACGGCTGCGCGCGGTCTCCTCGGGAGAACTCAGCGACTCACGTGCGATGAACCACGAGTGGGGCTAGATATCCGGGTAGGGGTCCGCGGTCCCCGTGGGCTCGCCCGGGTCGGCGGTTTCGGCGAGTGCCCGCACCACCGAGGCCCGGCGTTCGTCGATGGAGCGGCCGAACTCCTGCAGCAGCAACGGGTTCTTCTGCACGACCCGTTCGATCGCCTCGCGTTCGACCCGAATCAGGGTGACCTCGTCGTAGGCGAAAGAGGAGCCGGTGACCGGATGCCGGATCAGCATGGACTGCCCCAGGTAGGCGCCTGATTCCAGTGTCCCAATCTCGGTCCGGGTGCCGTCTTCGGCATCTGCGGTCAGCAGCACGGTTCCGGAGATGACGAACTGCATCGCCTCGGGCACGGCGCCGGTGGCCAGGATGAGTTCACCCGCTCCGTAGCACTCGATCGTCGCGTGCGGAGCCATCTCCTCCTGCTGCTGACCGTTGAGTCGAAGGGTGGGTGCCACAACGGTCCGGATGGCCGACTTGATCGCGTCGGGATCGTGGAACGCGTCGTCGGCCTCGTCGAGATGCAGGCCCGCGCGGCGTGCGGCGTACCAGATCCAGCGCCGGAAGTTGGCCTCGGCGTCACCGTCGTCACCGGGTGAGCGCAGCGGAATCTTGGTGCGGTACTTCAGATCCCCGATTGGAACGGCGATCGGCGTCAGGTCGGGGTGACACTGCGGCAGCCCTGATGCCACTCGGACCAGCATGTCGCACACCTGGTCTGGATGGTCCTCGAGGGCGAAGACGCTGACGACCCGGGTGGCATACTGCCCGACCGGCCGGCTCATGTTGGTGAACGCCGCCCCGGCCAGCACCGAGTTGGGCGTGATCAGCACACCCTGGGAGGTCTCGAGATGGACTGCGCGCCAGTTGACTTCGATGACGCGGCCGGAGGCCTTGGGGGTGTCGATCCAGTCGCCGATGCGAAACGGCTGTTCGAACAGCATCAGCAGACCGGAGATGATCTGCCCCACGGAGTTCTGCAGCGTAAGGCCGATGACGATCGAGCCGATCCCGAGGGCGGTGAACAGACCCCCGACGTTGGCGCCCCAGATGTAGGCGAAGATCAACGCGATCCCGATGGCGATCAGCGCAAACCGGGCCACATCGAGGAAGATCGCCGGCATGCGGCGACGCCAACTGGTCTCCGGTGCGCTGGCGAACAACGAGGCCTTGATCCCGGACAGCATCAGCAGCAGCACCACAGTCGCTACCAGAGTGCCGACGATGCGCACCGGTGTGGACCCGGCCGGCATCTGGGTGGCGCCGATCATCGCCATCAGCAGCGCGCCCAGTGGCAACAGGTAGTTGCGTAGCAGGCTGACCGGCCCGATCAGGCTGCTTCCCTTGCGGCGCAACGTGTGCTGCCACTCGGTGAGCGCGATCAACAACACCGGAAGGCCGATCGCGATGCCGACCGCCCAGTAGAACCAGGGCGCCGCCAGTACGTCGGAGATCACCGCTGCTCCGAGAGTTGCCAGATCTGCTCTCGGACGCCGTCGACCTCGATGGTGCCGGCCTCGGTGAATGACATCGTCTCCGACAGTGCGTCATACACCCGTGAGGTGACGTAGATGCCCGACTGCGGCACACCGTTCTTGATCCGGTGGGCCAGGTTGACGACATTGCCCCACATGTCGAACACCGGACCGGCTTCACCGACCAGTCCGCTTCGCACCATGCCGGAGTCGATCCCGACTCGCAGTCTCAGGTTGAATGCCGCTTCGTTGTTGAACCGCTCGATGATCCGCTCGCATTGCATGGCGAAATCGACGGTGCGATGGATGTTGTCCAACCGCGGCGTCGTCAGTCCGCAGCTGCCGAGGAAGCCGTTACGCACCGGCCGTACCCGCTCGACGTCGAACTCCGCTGCAGCGGCGTCGAATTGACGGAATATCTCGTTGACGATTCTAAGGGACTCACCGGCCTCGAGCTCGGCTTGGATGCGGTCCAGGCCGGCGATGTCGACGTAGACCACCGTGACGTTGGGATGTTCGCGTGCGGTGATCTCCTCGCCCTGCCCGACCTTCTCGGCAATCGGAACCGGCATCACCGACTGCAGGAGCCGCCGGATCTGACCCCGCTGCTCCGTGAGCAGGTCCTCCTTGATCGACAGGCTGCGACTCATGTCGTTGAACATCGCGGTCAGATCGCCGATCTCGTCGCGGGTCTCCACCGGGATGTCCACCGAATAGTCCCCGGCGCTGACCCGCTGAACCCCGGCTTCCAGTCGGCGAATCGGCCGGAGGAATACCTGCGCCAGGATCACTGCGAGCAGGCAGACCAGAAAGATGATTCCCGTGGTGGCCAGCACCACGATCCGGGCGAAAGTGGCCTCGCGGTCGAATGCCTCCTTGGCGTCGATCTTCGCCACGATCGACCACCGCAGCCCGATTTTCGCACCGATCGGTGCGTAGGCCTGAATACTCTCTCTGCCCAGGTAGTCCCGGTTGATCGTGGTTCCGGAGTAGCCCTTCTGCGCCTCTCGGTGGCCTTCGGGGTTGACCGGCTGCACGAGGGTAGTGCCGCCCTGGCGGATCGCGATATCCGGGATGTCCGGCGGAGTTCCGGCATCGATGACCTGCTGCCGGTACTTTTCGGGATCCTCGAGGAACAATCGGGAATCCGACCGCATCAGGAAGTCTTCGCCGGCCAGAATGGTCTCGCCGGTGTCGCCCAGGCCGGTTTGAGACCATTGCTTGTCGAAGGTCATCACCTTGTTGATCTTGGTGATCGGGAACTGCAGGGCCAGAACGCCTTCCGGCTTGCCGGTAGCGGGAATCGGGGCGACCATCCACGCGGTGGGCGCCATCGTGGCCGGCTGGTAGAACTCGAAATCGGTGATCACAGCCGGGTCTGCCTTGTTGCTCGACATGGCCTGGATGTAGGCGTCGCGGAGTTTCGAGCCGTTGTAGGGACCGGTGAGGATGTTGGTGCCGAGGTCGGCGTTCTTGTAGGTGCTGTAGACCACGTTGCCGCGGCCGTCGATCAGGAGCGCGTCCTCAAAGGCGAAGCGGGACACGATCTCCCGGTAGAAACCATGGTATTTGGCGTTCGCGGCCGACCATGCGCTGCTGTCGCGTTCGTCGTCCATCGCGATCGCCAGGTCATCGGTCGGGAGGTTGGCCGTGTACACCGCCTGCAGATACCGTTCGGCGTTCGACGTCGGCAGCAGGGCTGCGATGTCGAGTCGGATACCGCTGTACTTCTCGGTCTCCTTGGCGAAGAAGTCGTAGTACTCGTCGATGGCCTTGGTCATCGGCGGGGTCACCGGGGCGTTGGCCAATTGATCGAAGCCGGCGGTGAATTCCCGCAGCGCATTCTGAGTCATGGTGCCGTGGGTGTAGGTGATCAGCGCGTTGCGCAGATCGTTGACCTGGGTGTCGAGCGTTCGTTTCTGCGATTCCCGGATTTCGACGAGTCGAGTGATCGCTCCGGTCCGCAGCGAATTACGGCCGGTCTGGTAGGCAATGCCACCGACGATCGCGGCGGCCAGCACGGTACAGATCACCAGCATCAGGATCAGCTTCGACTGGATGCTGATACGGCTGAGAAACCCACGGCGGTTGCGGAGTCGGCCACCAAAGCGCCCGTCGGCCGCCGCTTCCGGGGCGGTTTGCTCCGACAGTGCCGCCATGGCTGTCCTCTCAGCGCCGTACCTGCAGTTCAGTCCGGTAATCCGACCCCGAAGCAGACTAGCAGTTCATGGGACTGACGTTACGGAAGTGATTAGCCGGCGATTGGAGTTCAACCGGTAGTGGCTTGCCCGGTCAGCCGCGATAATGGCCAGCATGATGCGTGGGGTGGCGGCCGGGGCCGGGATGTCGGGGATCGCGGGTGTCGCGACGGCAACCCCCTCGCTGGCCGCGGACAAGTGGTCGCTCAACGGCGCCTACAC
>JAHBAP020000564.1 GCA_018500005.2 Mycobacterium sp.
GCGGGGGGGAGAGGGGGGGGCGGCCGCGCCGGAGACGTAGGGGAACTAGGCCGCGGGGGTGGAAGGGCCGGGGCGGGGGAGCCCCGCCCGCCCCCTGCCCGCCTCGACCGCCCTCGCGAACCGCCTCGGCCAGCGCGACGAGGTCGTCCTCGTCGGGGTTGGTCGGCAACGGTGCGGCGTGGCGCACCAGTTCCCAGCCCCGCGGCGCGGTGATGCGGCTGGCATGACTCAGACACAGATCCCAGGAGTGCGGCTCCCGGATGGTGGCAAGGGGCCCCACCACGGCAGTCGAGTCGGCGTAGACGTACGTCAGGGTCGCCACCGCGTAGTGCGCGCACCCGGGCCGGATGCAGCGACGGGGAACATTCACGCCGGTGAGGCTATCGCGGCAGGAATACGACGTGACGTCGGACACGCGCGGCCGACGGGCGGTCGATGTTGAACCGTTACGATCTGCAGTCCATGGCCGACCCCCGCAGTTCCCGGCGTGGTGGCGGGTCCAGTGGTGCATCCCGGCGGGGCCGGGAGATGCGCGGCCCACTGCTGCCCCCGACCGTCCCCGGCTGGCGAAGTCGCGCCGAGCGGTTCGACATGGCGGTACTCGAGGCCTACGAACCCATCGAGCGCCGTTGGCATGCCCGGCTGAGCGAACTCGATGTGGCGGTTGATGAGATTCCCCGGATCGCTCCGCGGGATCCCGACAACGTGCAGTGGCCGCCGGAAGTGGTGGCCGATGGGCCGATTGCTCTGGCGCGGTTGATCCCGGCCGGGGTGGACGTCCGCGGCAACGCCACGCGGGCCCGAATTGTCCTGTTCCGCAAGCCGATCGAGCGTCGGGCGAAGGACTCGGTCGATCTGACCGATCTGCTGCATGAAATTTTGGTGGCGCAGGTGGCGACCCATCTAGGGGTGGAACCCGGCGTCATCGACCCCGGCATGGACGCCGACGACTAGCCGACTTCGGTAAAGCAGCTCAGATGATGCCGCGCTTGAGGCGCCGGCGTTCCCGCTCGGACAGCCCGCCCCAGATGCCGAAGCGCTCGTCGTTGGCCAGTGCGTATTCCAGACACGCGTCGCGCACCTCGCAACCCAGGCAGATCCGCTTTGCCTCGCGGGTCGAACCGCCCTTCTCCGGGAAGAACGCTTCGGGGTCGGTCTGCGCGCAGAGAGCCTTCTCCTGCCACAGCGGATCGTCGGGTGTCAGCATCGGTGCGTCGATCAGATCCGGCACCACACTCAAATGAGTCCGCGTGGCGGTAGGAGCGCTCAGCGCCCCGAGAAAATTCTCATACGACATGCCCGACCTCCTTTACGTTGCGTAGCATCAGTTCATTCGAACATTTGGTCGAATCACGGTCTGCGACACCGAAATCGGCAGGTCGACCGGGAAATGACACTGCTGTGATTAGACATTGCCGAGGTTCGCCGGTCAAGCCGTTCGGCGCTTTTCACTACCACTTTCGTGACCTGATACGGCGTGTCGAAACATTGGCGTGTTTAGCGAGTTACGTCACTGTGACTCCCCTGCGGTCCCGCGGGCGCGGGACCGCATAGTCTCGGTCGCTGTGAAAGTCACCGTTCTGGTCGGGGGTATCGGGGGCGCCCGCTTCCTGCTCGGGGTACAGCGTTTTCTCGGCCTGGGCCGCTTCCAGGAGCAATCCGGTGCCGAGCACGAACTGACCGCTGAAGCCGATCGCGGCCACGAACTGACCGCTGAAGCCGATCGCGGCCACGAACTGACCGCGGTCGTCAACGTCGGCGACGACGCCTGGATGTACGGCGTGCGGATCTGCCCGGATCTGGACACCTGCATGTACACCCTGGGCGGCGGAATCGACCCCGAACGCGGCTGGGGCCATCGCGACGAAACCTGGCATGCCAAAGAGGAACTCGCGGCCTACGGCGTCCAGCCCGACTGGTTCGGACTGGGCGACCGTGACCTGGCCACCCACCTGGTCCGCAGCCAGATGCTGCGCGCGGGTTACCCACTGGGGCAGGTCACCGAGGCCCTGTGTCATCGCTGGTCGCCCGGCGCGACGCTATTGCCGGTAAGCGACGACCGCTGCGAAACCCATGTCGTGGTAACCGATCCGGACACCGACGAGAAGAAGGCCATCCACTTCCAGGAGTGGTGGGTGCGCTACCGCGCCGAGATCGCGACCCACAGCTTCGCCTTCGTCGGGTCCGAGACCGCCACCGCGGGACCCGGTGTGGTCGAAGCGATAACGGGTGCCGACGTGGTGATGATCGCCCCGTCCAACCCGGTGGTCAGTGTGGGGGCGATCCTGGCCATCGGCGGTGTCCGGTCCGCACTGCGGTCCACACCGGCGCCGGTCATCGGGTACTCCCCCATCGTCGGCGGAAAGCCCTTGCGCGGCATGGCCGACGAGTGCCTGTCAGTCATCGGGGTGGAAACCAGTTCGGAGGCCGTCGGCCGGCACTACGGGGCGCGGTCGGCCACCGGACTTCTGGACTACTGGCTCATCCATGAAAGCGATGTGGCTGATGTGGCTGGTGTGACGGTGCGTTCCATTCCCCTTCTGATGTCGGACCCCGACGCGACCGCGGCGATGGTGCGGGCCGGCCTCGAACTCGCCGGGATCGTGCCGTGAGCCCCGACCATGGCACCGCCGCACCCGTCGAGATCATTCCGGTCCCAGGCCTACCGGAATTCCGACCCGGCGACGATCTCGCGGCCGCCATCCGTGCCGCGGCCCCCTGGCTTCGCGACGGCGACATCGTGGTGATCACCAGCAAGGTGGTATCCAAGTGCGAGGGCCGCGTGGTGACCTCACCGCAGGATCCCGAGGAGCGAGATGCGCTGCGGCGCAGATTGATCGACCAGGAGGCCGTGCGCGTCCTGGCCCGCAAGGGCCGCACCCTGATCACCGAGAACCGGCACGGACTGGTACAGGCGGCGGCCGGGGTGGACGGATCCAACGTCAGCACAACCGAATTGGCGTTGCTGCCGGAGGATCCCGACGCAAGCGCCGCCCGACTGCGCGCCGAACTGGGCACCGCGGCGGATGTCGCAGTGGTGCTCACCGACACGATGGGCAGGGCCTGGCGCAACGGCCAGACCGACACAGCGATCGGCTCGGCCGGCCTGCCGGTGCTACACAGCTACGCCGGGGCCAGGGACAGCCACGGCAACGAACTGCTGGTCACCGAGGTGGCCGTCGCCGACGAAATCGCCGCGGCGGCCGATCTGGTCAAGGGAAAGCTGACCGGGGTCCCGGTCGCGGTGGTTCGCGGCCTGACATTGCCAGACGACGGTTCCACGGCCGCCCGCCTTCTCCGCGGGGGTGAGGACGACCTGTTCTGGCTTGGGACCGCCGAGTCGATCGAACTCGGTCGCCGTCAGGCTCAATTGCTGCGCCGCTCGGTCCGACGCTTCGCCGACCGACCGGTCGGACCGGAACTGATCGAGACTGCCCTCGCCGAGGCACTGACCGCACCCGCCCCGCACCACACCCGACCGGCCCGCTTCGTGTGGCTCCAGGACGGCCGGCGGCGGCGCGAACTGCTCGATGCGATGCGGGACGCCTGGCGCTCCGATCTCGCCGGGGACGGCAAGCCCGCCGAGCAGATCGAGCGCCGGGTGGCCCGCGGACAGATCCTCTTCGACGCCCCGGCGGTGGTGATCCCGTGCATGGTGCCCGACGGTGCGCACCACTACCCCGACGCCACCCGCACCGCCGCCGAACACACCATGTTCACCGTCGCGGTCGGCGCGGCCGTGCAGGCCCTGCTGGTGGCACTGGCGGTACGCGGAGTGGGCAGCTGCTGGATCGGCTCGACGATCTTCGCACCCGAGGTGACGTGCAGCGCGCTGGAGCTGCCGGCGGACTGGGAACCGTTGGGCGCCATCGCGATCGGCTATCCCACCGAGGAGATCAGCCCCCGCGACCCCGCACCGCTCGACGACCGGTTGCTGCGCCGGTGAGCCTGCACGAGTCTGCGGTCGCCGCCCTGACCGACTGGCCCGCACCCGATCCGGGTCAGGATGCGCTGCGCCACGCCGTACTCGCATTCCTGTCGGCCCGACCGGACGGCTGCGAACGAGCCTGTGTCCCAGGGCATGTCACCGCCTCGGCCCTCGTCGTGGACCACACCGGATCCCAGGTGCTGCTGACTTTGCACCCCCGGCTGGGCCGCTGGGTGCAACTCGGCGGCCACTGCGAGCCCGGCGACACCGTAATCATCGACGCCGCACTGCGGGAGGCCACCGAGGAGTCCGGGATCGCCGACCTTCGGATCGATCCGGAACTGGCGGCGATTCACGTCCATCCGGTCACCTGTTCGCTCGGGGTGCCGACCCGCCACCTCGATCTGCAGTTCCTGGCCCACGCACCCGCCGGCGCCGAGCCCGCGATAAGCGAGGAATCCCTGGACCTTCGGTGGTGGCCGATCGACGCGGCACCCGCGGAAGACCCCGGGCTGACGCAACTGCTGGCCTCGGCCAGAAATCGCCTCGGCGGCTGACGTCGAAGGTGTGGCGGCC
>JAHBAP020000400.1 GCA_018500005.2 Mycobacterium sp.
GGCTAGCGCAGCGTGAATATCGTCCGGTGCCAGCCCTTTTCGACGACTCCGGTGATATCGCTCATCACATGCTTGATGGTGAGGTACTCCTCGAAGGAGTAGTCGCTCATGTCCTTACCGAAGCCGGATGCACCGACACCGCCGTGCGGCATCTCGCTGATGATCGGAATGTGGTCGTTGATCCACACACAACCGGCCTTGATCTCCCGCGACGCCCGCTGCGCCCGGTAGACGTCCCGCGTCCAGGCTGAAGCGGCCAGTCCATAGTCAGTGTCGTTGGCCTGGCGCAGCGCATCGTCGTCACCGTCATGGCGGCGCACCGTCAACACCGGCCCGAAGATCTCGTCGCGGTAGGCCTCGGAGTCCTCGGCGACGTCGGCCAGCAGGGTGGGCAGGTAGTAGGCGCCCGGCAGGTCGGGGGCCCTGCCGCCGGCGAGCACGCGCGCGCCCTGCGCCGGGGCACGGTCGACCATGCCCGCCACCTTGTCGCGATGGGCGAAGGAGATCAGCGGACCCAGATCGGTGTCGGGGTCCTGCGGGTCGCCGACGACGACCTTGCTCATCAACTCGGCCACCCCGGCCACGAAGTCGTCGTAGAGGTTGGCCGCGACGATCGCCCGGGTGGCCGCGGTGCAGTCCTGCCCGGAGTTGATCAGCGCGCCGGCCACCGCGCCGTGCACGGCGGCGTCGAGGTCGGCGTCATCGAACACCACGAACGGCGCCTTCCCGCCGAGTTCGAGTTGGGTGCGGTGACCGTGTATTGCCGCTGCGGCCATGACTTTCCGGCCGATGGCGGTGGACCCGGTGAAGGTGACGACGTCCACGTCCCGGTGCCCGGCCAGCGCCTGGCCCGCATCGGCGCCCGCGCCGGTGACGACGTTGAGGACGCCGTCGGGCAGGCCGGCTTCGGTCGCCAACCGAGCCAAGGTCAGGGTGGTCAGCGGGGTGAGTTCGGCGGGCTTGATCACCACCGAACACCCGGCGGCCAGAGCCGGGATGACCTTCCACACCGCCATCTGCAGCGGGTAGTTCCACGGGGTGATGGTCGCCACCACACCGACCGCCTCCCGGCGGATGGAGGAGGTGTGGTCCGCGGAATACTCCGCGGTGGCCTTGCCCTCGAGGTGGCGGGCGGCACCGGCGAAGAACGAAATGTTGTCGATGCTGCCCGGCACATCGAATTCGGTGGCCAGGCGCACCGGCTTGCCGGTCTGGCTCACCTCTTCGGCGATCACGTCGGCCGCGCGCGTCTCGAGGAGTTCGGCCAACCTGAACAGCACCGCCGATCGTTCGTGCGGATTGGCCGCGGCCCACCCGGGCTGCGCCGTCCGGGCTGAGGCCACTGCGACGTCGACGTCGGCCGGGGTGGCCAGGGCGAGTTCGGCGACGGTATCGCCGGTGGCGGGGTTGATCACCTGATGGCGCCCGCCGGCCGTGGTCACCGGTGCGCCGTCGATCCAACTGCTGGCTATCACGGCACAATGCTACGCATTTCGTCGCTTCCGTTACCGAAAACAACGGATTCCGTGCACAATCTAGGCATGCGTGACTTGCGCGCCCTGGGCCCCGGACCTTCCGGGCCGGTCCAACTCGATGAGATGTCCAAGGCGATCATCGAGAAACTCCAGCAGGACGGGCGGCGTTCCTATGCCGGGATCGGCAAGGCGGTCGGACTGTCCGAAGCGGCGGTCCGGCAGCGCGTGCAACGTCTCATCGACACCGGAGTCATGCAGATCGTCGCGGTCACCGACCCGATGCAGTTGGGCTTCTCGCGGCAGGCCATGATCGGCGTCCGCTGCCAGGGTGATGCCACCAAAGTCGCCGACCGACTCGCCCAACTGAGTTCGGTGGATTACGTCGTACTCACCGCGGGCACCTACGACGCCATTGTCGAAGTGGTCTGCGCCGACGATTCCGAACTGCTCGATCTGCTCAACACCGAGATCCGAGCGGTACCCGGAGTCACCTCCACCGAGACCTTGGTCTATCTGAAACTCGTTAAACAACAATACAACTGGGGAACACGATGACATCCGACCTGTCCGCCAAAGCCGACCGGCACCTGTGGGGCCACTTCGCCCGGCACGGGGAGGGAATCACCCCACCGATCATCACCCGCGGCGACGGTGTGCACATCTGGGACAGCACCGGCAAGCGCTACATCGACGGCCTGTCCGGGCTGTTCACCTGTCAGGTCGGACACGGCCGCAAGGAACTCGCCGAGGCCGCCGCCAAACAGGCCGAGACGCTGGAGTTCTTCCCGCTGTGGTCGTATGCCACCGAACCGGCAATCGAGTTGGCTGCGAAGCTGGCCGGCTACGCCCCCGGAGACCTGAACCGGATCTTCTTCACCACCGGCGGCGGTGAAGCCGTCGAGAGCGCCTGGAAGCTGGCCAAACAGTTCTTCAAGCTGCAGGGCAAACCGGGCAAGTTCAAGGTGATTTCGCGCTCCATCGCCTACCACGGCACGCCGCAGGGCGCCTTGGCCATCACCGGCCTGCCGACCTTCAAGATCCCGTTCGAGCCCATCACCCCCGGCGGGTTCCGGGTGCCCAACACCAACTGGTACCGGGCGCCGGAGGGCCACAACACCGACATCAAGGAATTCGGCCAGTGGGCGGCCAACCGGATCGCCGAGGCCATCGAGTTCGAGGGCCCCGATTCGGTGGCCGCGGTGTTCCTCGAGCCGGTGCAGAACGCCGGCGGCTGTTTCCCGCCGCCCCCGGGATACTTCCAGCGGGTCCGGGAAATCTGCGACGAGTACGACGTGCTGCTCGTTTCGGACGAGACGATCTGCGCCTTCGGCCGGATCGGTTCGATGTTCGCCTGCAACGATTTCGACTACGTGCCGGACATCATCACCACCGCCAAGGGCATGAGCTCGGGCTATTCGCCGATCGGCGCGATGATCGCCAGCGACCGACTGTTCGAACCGTTCGACGATGGCATCACCGCCTTCGCGCACGGCTACACCTTCGGCGGTCACCCGGTGTCCGCCGCGGTCGCGCTGGCCAACCTCAACATCTTCGAACGCGAGGGCCTCAACGACCATGTGAAGAACACCGCTCCGGCGTTCCGCGCCACCTTGGAGCGTCTGCTCGATCTGCCCATCGTCGGCGACGTGCGCGGCGAGGGCTTCTTCTACGGCATCGAACTGGTCAAGGACAAGGCCACCAAGGAGATCCTCGACGACGAGCTTTCGGAGTGGCTGCTTCGCAGCTTCCTGTCCACCGAGTTGTTCGAGGCCGGGTTGTACTGCCGCGCCGACGATCGCGGCGACTCGGTAATCCAGTTGGCCCCGCCGCTGATCAGCGATCAGGCGGTGTTCGACGAGATCGAGAGCATCCTGCGACGGGTGCTGGTCCAGGCCTGGGATCACCTCCAGACCCGCGGCAATGCCTGGGCGTGAGGCGGCCGCCAAGCCAGGCGTCGATCCGGTCCGGTGGCAGCCGCCACCGGTGGTGCCGCTACCGCAGTTCGGTCCGGCCGAACTGACCGTCGTTCCGGTGCCGGGCCAGGCGCCCGAGGACATCGTCGTCGACGCCGACGGGGCGCTGTGGACCGGGCTCGACGACGGACGGATCGTGCGGATCGAACCGTCCGGCCAGACGACGGTGGTCGGCATGGTGACCGGGCGCCCGCTCGGCATGGCGGTCGCCCGCGACGGCCGACTGCTGGTCTGCCCCAATCCGGGCGGGCTGCCTGCCATGGATCGCAGCACCGGAGAC
>JAHBAP020000538.1 GCA_018500005.2 Mycobacterium sp.
CCAATTTGCCGCCGCCGTGATGGGTGTTCAGGCCATCAAGGGCGTCGAGATCGGCGCCGGGTTCCAGACCGCCCGGCGCCGCGGCACCGGGGCCCACGATGAGATGTTCCCCGGTCCCGACGGCGTGCTGCGCTCCACCAACCGGGCCGGCGGCCTCGAGGGCGGTATGACCAACGGTCAGCCGTTGCGGGTGCGGGCCGCCATGAAACCGATCTCCACAGTGCCGCGCGCGCTGTCCACCGTCGACATGGCCACCGGAGAGGCGGCCGTGGCGATCCACCAGCGTTCCGATGTCTGCGCGGTGCCCGCGGCGGGGGTGGTCGTCGAGGCCATGGTGGCGTTGGTGGTGGCTCGCGCCGCGTTGGAGAAGTTCGGCGGCGATTCGCTGACCGAGACGCGCCGAAACATCGAGGGCTATCTGAACGAGATCGCCGCGCGCGAAGGCGGTTCGGCTGCCGGGATAGCGTGATGACGCCCAAGGCCGTGCTGATCGGACTCCCCGGATCGGGGAAGTCGACCATCGGGCGGCGGCTGGCCAAGGCGATGGGAATCGCGCTACTGGACACCGACGCCGAGATCGAACGTCGCACCGGCCGCACCATCGCCGAGATCTTCGCCGACGACGGCGAACCCGGCTTCCGGCGGATCGAGGAAGAGGTCATCCGGGAGGCGCTGCACGATCATGACGGCGTCCTGTCATTGGGCGGAGGTGCCGTCACCACCCCGGGAGTGCGCGAGGCGCTGGCCGGCCACACCGTGGTCTATCTGGAGATCAGCGCATCCGAAGGGGTCCGTCGTACCAGTGGTAGTACAACGCGGCCGCTGCTGGCCGGACCTGATCGCGCCGAGAAGTACCGCGAATTGATGAGTGCGCGGGTGCCCCTCTACCGGCGGGTGGCCACCGTCCGGATAAATACCAACCGGCGCAATCCCGGCGCCGTTGTCCGCCATATCGTTGGGCGCCTTGAGAATCCGCAGCCGCCGCGCCGCCGCAGGCCGCCGTGGCGGCGCAACTCCGAGGCCGACACCCGTCGCGACCTGCCCGGTCCGTCGACGGGTTCTACGCCGCCGGCGCCGGTCGAGGATGGCCCGGTGACGCCGGCGACACTGGCCCGCCGAGCGGGGGCCCGCAAGTGACCGACACCGTGACGATCGACGTCAACGTCGACCCGCCCTACCCGGTGATCGTCGGATCAGGCCTGCTCGGCACCGTCGCCGAGATGCTCGGCTCGCGTCACAAAGTGGTGATCGTGCACCAGCCTGCCCTGACCGACACCGCTGATGCGATGCGAAAGGATCTGTCGGCCAAGGGTGTTGATGCCCACCGCATCGAGCTTCCCGATGCGGAGGCCGGTAAGGACCTTCCGGTGGTGGGTTACATCTGGGAGGTACTCGGCCGTATCGGGGTGGGACGCAAGGATGCCGTCGTCAGTCTCGGCGGGGGTGCGGCCACCGACGTCGCCGGTTTCGCGGCCGCCACCTGGCTACGGGGAGTCGACATCGTCCACGTGCCGACCACTCTGCTGGCGATGGTCGACGCCGCGGTCGGCGGCAAGACCGGTATCAACACCGATGCCGGCAAAAACCTTGTCGGGGCGTTCCATCAGCCCGCCGCCGTGGTGGTGGATCTGGACCTGTTGAAGACCTTGCCGCGCAACGAATTGGTCGCCGGCATGGCAGAGATCGTCAAAGCCGGCTTCATCGCCGACCCGGTCATCCTGGATCTCATCGAGTCCGATCCGGAGGCGTCCCTGGACCCGGCCGGGGCGGTGCTGCCCGAACTCATCCGACGGGCCATCCAGGTGAAGGCCGATGTGGTGGCCGCCGACGAGAAGGAATCGGCGTTGCGCGAGATCCTCAACTACGGACACACCCTGGCGCACGCCATCGAACGCCGGGAGCGTTACCGGTGGCGCCACGGTGCGGCGGTGTCTGTGGGCCTCGTCTACGCCGCTGAGTTGGCCCGGCTTGCGGGTCGCCTCGACGACGCGGCGGTGAAACGGCATCGGGACATCCTCAACGCACTGGGTCTGCCGGTGAGCTACGACGCCGACGCGCTTCCCGATCTGCTGAAGTACATGGCGGGGGACAAGAAGACCCGTTCTGGCACTTTGCGATTCGTTGTACTCGATGGCCTTGCCAAACCCGGGCGTCTGGAGGGGCCGGACCCGGCTCTGCTGGCGGCCGCCTATGCGGAGGTATCCCAGTGACGACGGTCCTCGTTCTCAACGGCCCCAACCTGGGCCGGCTCGGCCAGCGTGAGCCCGAGACCTACGGCCACACCACCTACGACGATCTGGTCGCGATGATCGAATCCGAGTCCGCCGAACTGGGCCTGTCAGCCGTCGTTCGACAAAGCGACAGTGAGGCCCAGTTGATCGCGTGGGTGCACGCCGCGGCCGACGCCGGTGATCCGGTGATACTCAACGCCGGCGGGCTGACCCACACCTCGATCGCATTGCGTGACGCCTGCGCCGAATTGCGGGCACCGCTGATCGAGGTGCACATCTCCAATGTCCACAAGCGCGAGGACTTCCGGCATCACTCCTACCTCAGCGGGGTCGCCACCGGGGTGATCGTTGGCCTAGGTGTGCAGGGTTATCTGCTGGCCCTGCGATATCTGGCGGCAAACGCCTGAATCACCCTGTGGGGCAGTAGCTTTCCTCGGCCAGGTCCACAAACTTCTGCTTGAAGGCGGGATTGTTGCCCGCCATGGTGGCGTCGACGTCGGTGACGACATCCCATTCGGGTTCGGTCACCAACGCCTCGCAGACCGCACGGGCCCTCTGCATCATGACTGCGGTGGCCGGGTGGTGGACCCGGTAGGTGTCCGCGAGTTCATACCAGCCCTTGATGAACGTGACGTCCGCCGGTGCGAGGTCGGACAGTTGGCCGGCCCCGACGGGCCGCACTGCGGGACAGTAGATGTCGACGGCTAGTTCCAGCAGTGGGTCCGACACGGACTGGTACGGACTCATCAGTTGCCGGCGTTTGGCGTCGCTCCAACCCAGCGCAGGGCCGTCGATACCGACAAAGGTCGGCACGGAACTCTTCAGGGCCCTGCAGGTCCCGTGTGCGAAACCCGGCAGATATGCGATCTGATCGGGCTTGACCAGACCGCGGGCGAGAGCCTGGTCGGCGAATTGCCGGTCCTGGCTGGTGAAGTCGCCCGGGTATGCGGCCCGTGCCGGGATGGATGTGGTCGACGACGGCAACGGCGAATACGACGACTGGGACGGCTTGCCGGACGCGGCGGGCTTCTCCGGCTTGTCATCAGCGATGAGCGAGCGCTGACTGATCAGGGCTACGGCGCCGACGAGGGCCGCGGTGACCACCCCGCCGATCGCGGTGGCAAGGCGCGCGGTGCTCCACGGCAGTCGGGGTTCGGTCAGAGGTGGCCGTCCGGCACCGAAGACACCGCGGTCGTCACCGGCTTCCGCCCACGTGAGTTGTTCGTCGGCGCGGGCGGCCATTGCACTGGCGTACCGGGCATAGGCCTGCTTGCGCTGTTCATGTGTCCGCAGGATGGCCCGCACGACGAAACCGGCCGCAACCAGCAGCGCAGCGGCGAGGATCCACCACAGCAGTGCGACGACGAGCCAGATCAAAAATGCGATAGCGAAGAGCGCACCGCCGCCGGCGGCCCCATCCCTCTTGGATTTCGCGGCCATCCGCGCCGTCCTTCCCCCCGATGTCCATCTGGGCGAATAGCCCGAGCGCAGACTAAAGGGGGGTTACGACAAATCGGTTACGTCGAACAGCTAGTCCTCGGCGCGTTCGTGGTCGTGAATGCGCCGCTCGATCTCTTCGTGCCGCTCCCGGTTGGCTTCCCGGTACTCATGCCGCCAGTTCTCCTCGCGGCGTTCGGTTCCGGCGAACCGCGCGGCGGGGTCCTCGGCCAGAGCGGCGGCGAACACGTCGTCTCGGGGGGATCCGGGCATCCGCTGGCGCGGCTTCGGCGGCCGCTTGCGGTCTACCAGCCAGCGGCCGATCGCGGTTCCGAACGTCGCCGGAATGAACACCAGCAGGGCGGTGAAGGCCGGGAACACGATCAACTCCGGGCCGAGTCCGTCGACGTACACCGCATGGTAGAAGAGCGAAATGATCCAGGTCACCAGTCCGCTGAGCACCCCGGCGACCAGGCCGGAAAGCAGCCAGCGCATGGACAGATCGCGGCGGCGGTCGGGGTCTTCATTGGCCCGGGCGTCGGCGAGGCCGTCAATCAAACCCCAGATGAACGCCGCCACACCGAACAACCCGCACAGCGCGAAACTGATGGTTCCGGCATTGGTGGGGGAAGCGTTGATGAGGCCGCCCTGGGCGAGCCTGAGCACAATCATGCCGATCGCGAACAGCACTCCGCGCGGCAACCACGTTGTCATGGGACGTTAGCCTAGCGAGTACCGTCACCCACCGTGACACATTGCCAACGTCGGGAGCGTCTGGCGGCGTGTCTGGCTGTTGAGGGTCTGGACGCACTGCTGGTCAGCGACCTGGTCAATGTGCGCTATCTGACCGGTTTCACCGGCTCGAATGCCGCACTTCTGGTGTTCGCCGACGACACGCCGCCGGTGCTGGCAACCGACTCCCGTTACCGGACCCAAGCCGCCCGTCAGGCTCCTGACCTGCACGCGGCGATCGACCGGGCGTGCGGCCGGCATCTCATCGGGCGGGCCGCGGACTACGGGGTCCGGCGGATCGGCTTCGAGAGCCATGTCGTGACGGTTGACGGGTTCGACGCGCTATCGGCCGAATTGACCGGCCTGTCCGCCGAACTCGTGCGGGCATCGGGGACCGTGGAGGCGCTGCGCGAGATCAAGGACGCCGGCGAGGTGGCGCTGCTGAGACTGGCCTGCGGGGCAGCCGATGCGGCATTGACCGAGCTGGTCCACGGCGGCGGCCTGCGTCCGGGCCGCACCGAGAGGGCGGTGGCCCGCCAATTGGAAGCCCTGATGCTCGAACACGGTGCCGACGGCCCGTCGTTCGAGACCATCGTCGCCGCCGGTGCCAATTCGGCGGTTCCACACCATCGGCCCACCGATGCGGTACTCGCCCGGGGCGACTTCGTGAAGATCGACTTCGGCGCACTGGTCGGGGGTTACCACTCCGATATGACCCGAACCTTCGTCCTGGGGAATGCTGCGGACTGGCAGTGCGAGATCTACGGGGTGGTATCTGCCGCCCAGCAGGCGGGGGTGGACGCGGCGCGCGACGGGGCGGCGCTGTCCGAGGTGGACGGTGCGGCGCGGCGGATCATCGCCGACGCCGGCTATGGGGATCACTTCGGCCACGGACTCGGCCACGGGGTAGGTCTGCAGATTCATGAGGCGCCGGGCATCAACTCGGCGGCCGCCGGGGCGTTGCGGGCCGGTTCGGTGGTGACCGTTGAACCTGGTGTCTATCTACCGGATCGGGGTGGTGTGCGTATCGAGGACACTCTTGTCGTCGCTGTCCGGGATCCTGAGCTGCTGTCCGGGTTTTCCAAGGAACTGACCGTCGTCGATTAGCGGCACTTTTGCCGTCCCGATCAGGTGGAAGGGCACTGGCGTCACCGACGGTGCCAGTATCATCGACCCGCGCTCGGCATCAGACATAAGTGTCAGCTCCAAGCGCTCATGTCAAAACACCATTCCGCTGGGAGACCCCACACGCCCATGGCGCGCACCATCGACAGCGGCGATCGACCCCTGCTCGGTTGGCGGGAGTGGGTGTCGTTGCCCGACTTGGGAATTGAGCACATCAAGTGCAAAGTGGACACCGGTGCGCGCACATCGGCGCTGCACGCATTCTTCGTCGAACCGCTGGTCGAGAACGGGAGGCGGCGCGTGCGCTTTGGCATGCACCCCCTGCAGAACGACGTGACCGTCGAAAGGATCTGCCTCGCCGACGTACTTGACGAACGGATGGTCGCCGACTCGGGCGGGCATCAAGAGCGTCGTTTCGTCATCGGGACTTCGCTTGAGGTGTGCGGCCGGCGGTTTCCGGCCGAGGTCACCTTGACCGATCGCGAGACGATGCGTTTCCGGATGCTCCTCGGCAGGACGGCGTTGCGTGGTCGTTTCCAGGTCGACCCTGCGCGCTCGTACATCTCCGGACGACCGCCCGGGCAGGGACGCCGATGAGAATCGCGATTCTTTCTCGCAACGCAAACCTCTACTCCACCCGGCGCCTGGTCGATGCGGCAACGAATCAGGGCCACGATGTCGAGGTGCTCGATCACCTCAAGTGCTACATGGATATCGCCTCGCATGACCCGGCGGTCCACTACCGTGGCGAGGAACTTGGACCCTTCGACGCGGTCATTCCCCGGATCGGCGCATCGGTGACGTTCTACGGCTCAGCCGTCGTTCGTCAGTTCGA
>JAHBAP020000225.1 GCA_018500005.2 Mycobacterium sp.
ATGGCCGATGCCGATGCCCGCGCCCAACTGGAACTGCGCGGTATCCACGCGCTCTCCCCCGCCGACGCGCTGGCCGGTATGGCCGATGCGATCGCGTCGACCTCGGAAGCGGTGGTCGCGCGGATGGACTGGGCCCGCTTCCTCCCGATCTACCTGCAAGCCGGCCGACGGGCGCTGCTCGACGAGGTGGCCCGCGAGGTTCCCTCGACGGTCTCGGCCCCACCCGCGACAACGGGCGGAACCGCGCTGGTCGAGCGGCTCACCGCCGCACCGGTGCAGCAGCGCCGGAAGCTCGTTCTGGATTTCCTCCGCGCCACCGTCGCTGAGGTGACCCGCGTCGACGTCACCGAGATCCGCGATGAGACCGGCTTCTTCGACCTCGGCATGGACTCGCTGATGGCGATCGAACTGCGTCGCCAACTCGAGCGGTCGGTCGGCAAGGAACTCCCCGCGACTCTGGCGATGGATTACCCGCGGCTCTCCGATGTCGCCGGCTACCTGCTCGCCGACGTCCTTCGCCTCAGCGACCGGGCCGAGGCGAAGTCACCGCCGCTGCCTGCTGCGCCGGCCCTCTCGGCGGCAGACGAGCCGATCGCGATCATCGCGGTGGCGTGCCGATTCCCGGGCGCACCGGATGCCGAAGCCTATTGGGATGTGTTGTCCGGCGGGGTGGACGCGATCCGCGAGATTCCCGAGGACCGCTTCGACGTCGACGAGTTCTACGACCCGGATCAGCAGACGCCGGGGAAGATCTACACCCGCAACGGCGGATATCTCGACAGCGTGGACGGATTCGATCCCGAGTTCTTTGGAATCTCGCCGCGCGAGGCCATCTGGATGGATCCCCAGCAGCGCCTGATGCTCGAAATCGCCTGGGAGGGAATTGAACGCGCGGGCTACGCCCCGGCTTCGTTGCGCGGCAGCCGAACCGGCGTCTTCGTCGGCGTGGGCGCCAACGAGTATGCCCACCTCATGTCGGGCGACTCGGTGGAGAACCTCGAGGCCTACTTCATTACTGGCAACGCGCTCAACGCGGTGGCCGGCCGGGTCGCTTTCACTCTCGGCCTGGAGGGTCCGGCGGTGGCGATGGATACCGCGTGCAGTTCATCGCTGGTGGCCGTCCACCAGGCCGCCCAGGCGCTGCACTCCGGCGACTGCGATATGGCGCTGGCCGGCGGTGTCAACATCCTGCTGAGCCCGGCGTCGATGGTCGCCGCGTCCCGCGCCCGGATGCTGTCCCCCGACGGCCACTGCAAGACCTTTGACGCCGCCGCCGACGGATACGTTCGCGGCGAAGGTTGTGGGGTTCTCGTGCTCAAACGGCTGTCCGACGCCCAGCGCGACGGCGACCGGATCTGTGCGGTCATCCGGAGTAGTGCGGTCAACCAGGACGGTGCCTCCAGCGGTCTGACGGTCCCCAACGGCGGTGCGCAACAACGACTGATCACCTCGGCACTGGCCCGTGCCGGCGTGTCCGGCCACGAGGTCGACTACCTGGAGGCACACGGCACCGGCACCCCACTGGGTGACCCGATCGAGGTGCAGGCGGCCGCGGCGGTCTACGGTGCCGGGCGCGACCCGAGCCGTCCGTTGCTGATGGGAACGGCGAAGACCAACATCGGACACCTGGAGTCAGCGGCCGGCGTGGCCGGCCTGATCAAGGTGGTGTTGTCGCTGCAGCACGAACTTCTGCCGCAGACACTGCACTTCCACAACCCCAACCCGCACATCCCGTGGAAGTCGTTGCCGGTCCAGGTCGTGGAGAAGCCGACGGCGTGGCAGCCGGACGGCCGGCCGCGGCGGGCCGGGGTCAGCGCCTTCGGCTTCACCGGCACCAACGCCCACGTGCTGCTCGAAGAGGCCCCCCGTGCCGCGGGAGTCGAGGAGTTCGACGATGACCTCGCCGGCGCGGACGGCGGCACGACCGAGACACCGCGTGAACCGTGGAGCGTGCTTCCGCTGTCTGCGCGGTCACCGCAGGGTCTGGTGTCGCTGGCAGGGCGTTACGCGGACTGGCTGCAGGCCCATCCGGAAGCCTCGGTCGCCGACGTGTGTTTCACCGCAGGCGCGGGGCGTTCGCATTTCGAGCACCGGGCTGCGCTCGTCGCCAACTCCGTACACGAGACGCGACTGCTGCTCGAGGACCTGGTGGCCAACAAGCAGCGACCCGGCGTGCTGCGCGGCGAGTGCACCGACCCGCCGACGACTGCCTGGTTCTTCCCCGGACAGGGCAGCCAGTACCCCGGCATGGCGCGCGAGCTTTTCGACAGCGAGCCGGTTTTCGCCGACACCGTCCGGCGGTGCGCCCAAGCCGTCGATCCGATACTGCCGCGTCCAATTCTGGACGTGCTGTTGTCCACCGACCGTGAAGCGGCGGAAACGTTGCGGCACACCTCATTCGCCCAGCCGGCGATCTTCGCGGTCGAGATGGGACTGGCCCGGTTGTGGCAGTCGTGGGGTATCGAACCCGACGTGGTTCTGGGCCACAGCGTGGGCCAGTACGCCGCCGCCTGCGTGGCCGGGGTGTTCTCCCTGGAGGACGGCGCCCGGCTGATCGCCGAGCGCGGCCGGTTGTTCGGCAGCCTGCCGGCCGGCGGCCGGATGGTGGCGGTGTTCGCAGATCCCGAATACGTCCTCGCCGCCGCCGATGGCTTCCGGCGGGTTTCCGTCGGCGCCTACAACGGCCGAAACACGGTGCTGTCCGGCCCCGGCGAGGATCTGGAGCAGATCGTCGCCGCCTGCAGCCAGGACGGGACGCGGTGCACGTGGTTGGAGACCAGTCACGCCTTCCACTCCGAGTTGCTCGACCCGGTGCTCGACGAATTCGAATCCTTCGCAGGACAATCCGGCTTTGCCGCGCCCCCCCTGCCACTGGTCGGCACCCGGCCCGGCGGGGTGCTTGCCGCCGATACTCCGCTGAACGCCCAGTACTGGCGCAAGCATTCCCGCCAGCCGGTTCAGTTCACCGAGAGTGTGTCGACCGTCGCGGCACTGGGCGCTTCGCTGCTCATGGAGATCGGTCCGCAGCCGATCCTCACCGCTGCTGCTCTGCAGATCTGGCCCGAGTCCTCGGCGACCCCGACCACCATCGTGTCTCTTCGCAAAGGCGCCAACGCGCAACGTCAGATGACCGAAGCGCTGGCTTCGGCCTATGTGAACGGCCACCGGCCCGATTTCGCCGCGCGGCAGCACACTGCCGGAGCACGGCTGGAACTGCCGACCTATCCGTTCCAGCGTCGCCGGTTCTGGCCCAAGACGTCGGGAATCCGTGCCGACGGCACGGCCACCTCCGGTCTACTGGGCAGCGCCAAGGACCTCGCATCCGGCGACACCGTGTACAGCACCGTGCTGTCGGTCAAGACCCAGCCGTGGCTGGCCCACCATGTCATCTACGGCACCGTCGTCGTTCCCGGCGCTACCTACGCGGCCATGGCGTTGGCCGCGGCGACAGCTCCGGCACGGGTCAAGGACGTGTTCTTCTACGAGCCGATCATCCTGCCCGAGAAGGCCTCTCGCGAAGTTCAGCTGACCATGCACCCACTCGAGTCAGAGGGCAGCTGGAAATTCCAGGTGCACAGCCGACCGCACGGAGTGCGCGACGCCGAGTGGTCGCTCAACGCCGACGGCACCGTCCTCGCGGGCGCCGATCCACAGCCGCCGACTCCGGCCGCGGTCGACGGGGCCGAGGTCACCCCGGTGGACGAAACGCTCGATCGGATGACCCGCGTCAACCCGCAACAGTTGTTCGAGATCTTCAACGATATGGAACTGGCCTGGGGGCCCACCTGGTCGACGTCACTGAAGTCGTTGTGGACCGGCTCCGGGGAATCCGAAGGGGAGGCGATCGGCGACGTCTCGGTCGGCGACGAACTGGCCGAACACCTCGGCAGCGAGCCCATCCCCCCGGTCCTGCTGGACCTGTGCACAGGCGTTGCCTTCCCCGCTTTCCCCGCAACGGTCGCAGCCGAACACGGGGTGGCGGACCTGTTCCTGCCGCTGCGGTACGGGCAGGTCGAGTTGCGCGAGCGCATGCCCCGGCGGTTCTACTGCCGGGCACGCTGGCACGCCGCCGGTGTCGAGGGTGAGACGCACGTCTTCGACATCGACTTCCTGGACAGCGACGGGAACCGGCTGGGCGGTATCAGGGAGTTCACCGTCAAGCGCGCGCCGCGCGAGGCACTGCTGCGCGGACTCGGCGGCGACG
>JAHBAP020000340.1 GCA_018500005.2 Mycobacterium sp.
ATCCCGGCCCAGCCCGCACCCTGCACGCCACCCGCCTTGGCCGGAGCAGTCGTGGACGTCACGGTCTCCGACATGGGCGCCATGATGGGCCCGGGCATGAACGGCGGACCCATGATGGGCCCCGGGATGATGGGCCCCGGTATGAACGGCGGACCCATGATGGGCCCCGGAATGATGGGTCCGGGTATGAACGGCGGACCCATGATGGGTCCGCAAGGAGCGTGGCCCAATAGCCCCGGGATGGGGATGGGCATGATGCGCCTGAGCGTCAACCCGACCTCGGTACCCGCCGGCCAGGTCTCCCTGCGGGTTGCCAACAACGGCTGGCTCCCCCACGAAGTCATCGTCATGCCCCTAGGACCCGGGCAGAGCCCCGGCCAACGCCCCATCGGCGGCAACTGGGAAGTCGACGAAGCCGGCAGCCTCGGTGAAGCCGCTCAAACCTGCGGCGCCGGCCAAGGCGACGGCATCGCACCCGGAACCATGGGCTGGACCACCCTCACCCTCAATCCCGGACGCTACGAACTGCTCTGCAACATCGCCGGGCACTACGGCTCCGGCATGTACACAGAACTCGACGTCACACCAGCGAGGTAGAAACGCTAAAGCGTTGATGGCACCTGCCTTTTCGGAGTCCGGGTGATTCGTATTCGTCAATGCCTTTCCAGCGTTTCGTCGGAGCGCGCGCCTGGCGGGTGGCGCCGGTAGTGGCGTCGGCCGAAGGGGACTCGAAGCCCGCGATCAGTGTTTGCTTGTCGGGGTCCTTAGTTCGTTCGGGGGGCGTACATGATGACCGCTACCCCTATCAGGCAGATACCGGTGCCGATGGCGTCCCACCGGTCGGGGCGGAAGCCGTCGAAGGTCATGCCCCAGAGCAGGGAGCCGGCGACGAACACGCCGCCGTAGGCGGCCAGGATCCGGCCGAAGTGGGCGTCGGGTTGAAGGGTGGCGATGAATCCGTAGGCGCCGAGTCCGATGACGCCTAGGCCAGCCCAGGTCCAGCCGCGGTGTTCGCGGACTCCCTGCCACACCAGCCAGGCGCCGCCGATCTCGAGTATCGCGGCGAGGATGAAGAGCGCGATGGACTTCGCGGTTGTCACTGGGTTCCTCCGGATTGCCCGCGCCGATCAGTTCAGCAGCGTGGAACCCCAGTATTCGCCCTCGCGCAGGCCGGGTGGGCAGGCGAACACCGCGGAGCCGGTGTGGGTGATGTATTCGTTGAGCAGGTCGTTGGCGGCCAGTTCTGATTGCATCGGGATGAACTGCGTCACCGGGTTGCGCATGAAGGCGATGAAGAACAGGCCGGCGTCGAGGTGGCCGAAGCCATCGGAGCCGTCGGTGAAGTTGTAGCCGCGGCGCAGGATTTGGATGCCGCCGAGGTGTTCCTTGGAGGCCAGCCGGACGTGCGCGTCCGGGTCGATCAGTGGTGTGCCGTTCGTGCCGATGCCCGCCAAGTCCAGGGGCGCGAACTCGTCGTCGCCGCCGAGTGGCGCCCCGGTGCCTTTGGCCCGTCCGATCACCCGTTGCTGTTCGTGCAGTGCGGCGCGGTCCCACGGCTCGATGCGCATGCGGATTCGCCGCGACACCAGGTAGGTGCCGCCGGCCAGCCAGTCCGGCCCGTCACCGCCGGCGACCCACACCTGCTCGTCGAGTGCCGCGGTGTCTTCGGCTTTGAGGTTGTTGGTTCCGTCCTTGAAGCCGAACATGTTTCGCGGTGTCGATTGGTCGCGGGTGGTCGAGGAGGTGCGGCCGAAGCCCAATTGCGAGTAGCGCACCGCGGCCGTCCCGAAACCGACGCGGGCCAGGTTGCGGATCGCGTGCACCGCGACCTGGGGGTCGTTGGCGCACGCCTGGATGACGATGTCGCCGCCGCAGCGCGCCGGGTCGAGCTTGTCGTTGGGAAACTTCGGCAGGTCGGCCAGCGGGGCGGGCCGCTGGCCGGCGATGCCGAACCGGTCGCGGCCGTCCTTGACGAAGAATCCCGGCCCGAACCCGATCGTCAGGGTCAGCTGCGATGCCGGCAGTCCCAGCGCCTCGCCGGTATCGGCCGGGGGCGCATAGGGACTCAGGCCGACGGCACCGTCGGCGGCGGCTTCCTGACCGGCGGTCATCCGTTCGGCCATCGTGGTCCATTCCCGCAGCATCGCCACGACGTCGGGCTTGGAGTCGGTGGTGATGTCGAAGGCGCAGTAGTGCATCCGGTCCTGGGCGGGAGTGATGATCCCGCCCTGGTGGCGGCCGCGGAACGGCACTGGTTTGTCCAGTCCACCGCTGGCGGTGCTGGCGGCGGCCGCGCGGCCGGCCAGGGTCCCGGCGCTGGCAGCACCGATTACCGCGGCGGCGACCCCGGCCGCGCCGAACAGTCTGCGTCGCGACACCCCTTGCGGCTCAGCCTCGGTCGGGGTGTCGTCACTGGACGGCGATGACACCCTGGACCTGGCTCACTTCCTTGCTCAGCGCGTCGATGGCCCGCGAGAGCTCCTGGCGCTGCGGCTCGGTGACAGTGGTGTAGGCCACGAAACCGTCGCCGTCGCGGTACTTGTCCAGCAGCCGGTTGACCTCGGCGAATCGCTGGTCGACTCGCGTGCCGAGTTCGGCGTTGCGCTCGTCGAGGATGGGGCGCACCGCGGCCAGCGCCGCCTGGGAGCCTTCGATGTTGGCGTGAAAGTCCCACAGGTCGGTGTGGCTGAAGATGTCCTCCTCGCCGGTGATCTTGCTGACCGCGATCTCATCCAGAAGGCCCTGGGCGCCCCCGGCGATCTGGGTGGCGCTCACGCGGAAGCCGGGCGCTGCGATCTTCTCCTGCAGTTCGTTGATGTCGGCGAGCAACTGATCGGCGACGGCGTTGGTGTCGGGCTGCAGGCCGCTCACCCACAGATCCTTCTCCAGCCGGTGGAAGCCGGTCCACTTCTGGCCGGCCTGCAGGTCGGCCTCCCGCAGGTCGATGCGCGGGTCGAGATCATCCGGGAACGATTCGGCCACCGGCTCGATGCGCTCCCAGGAGGTCCGCGACGTCGGATACTGGGCCTTGGCGGCGGCGATGTCACTGGCTTTGACCGATGCCACGAAAGCCGCAGTGGCGGTGACTAATTCGCCGGCCTGGCCGAGGACGTAGGTCTTGTAGTCCTCGGAGGCCTTCGTGGAGACACCGGTGTCCTGGGTCTTGAATGCCGCGCCCGTGACGGAGAAGTCGCCGCGGATGCCGTCGCCGACCATGCCGGGCTTGCAGGCCACCGTGTAGGAGCCCGGTTCGTCGAACTGGACTACCAGTTGGCGTTGCAGGCCGGGTGAGATGTTTTCGACCTCGCCGAAGACCCGGTTGTCCTTGCCGTAGACGTAGAACTCGGTCGCTGCGGTGCCGTTGTTGGTGACGACGAAGGTGGCCGGCCCGGCCGCGCCCTCGGTCGCCGACAGTTCGCAGGCGGTGTCGGTGGCGTTGACGGTGACCTGCGCGCCGGGGGCCTTGCCCTGCTCTGTGGTGGCGGACTTCTTGGCGGTGCAACCCGCCAGGGAGAGGCCGGCCAGCAGGGCGGCGAAGGTGGCGGTGAGAACCCGGGGAGATGTCACAAGGCGGACCTTTCGGCAACGGGGACAGGGGGTTGGACCGAACGGGGTTGCGGCGCGGCGGGCTTGACCGGCCGCAGGAACACGGTGAGCACGACGACGAGGTAGGCCAGCCAGCACAGCAGTTGCAGCACCGTCGGGGTCGGGGTGATGTTGAAGACGCCCTGCACGATTTCGCCGTACCAGGCCGACCAGTTGAACCACGAGCTGATGTCGAAGGCGTGGAGGCCGGCCATCGGCAACCAGCCGACGGTCTGCAACGCGCCGATACCGTAGGCCAGGATCCCGGCGGCGACCACGATCAGGAACACGCCGGTGTATTTGAAGAATTTGGCGAGGTTGATGCGGACCGCCCCGGCGTACATGCCCCAGGCGATCCCGACCGCCACCGCCACCCCGGCAAGCAGACCGACCAGCGGCCAGGCGGTTTCGGCTTCGGCGTAGCCCACCATGAACAGCGCGGTCTCCACACCCTCACGCCCGACGGCCAGAAACGCCAGCATCACCACCGCCAGCGCCCCGGTCTCCAGTGCGCGCGACATGCCCGCCCGTAGTTCCCCGGAGATGCTGGCGGCGGCCTTGCGCATCCACAACACCATCGTGGTGACGATCGCCACGGCCACCAGCGAGGCCACCCCCGCGACCGCTTCGGCGGCAAGCCCGCTGACGTTGTAGGCGCTGTACTGGACGACCAGGAACACCCCGACCGTCACCGCGACCGCGCCCGCCACCCCGAGCCACACCCACTTCAAGGCGTCACGGCGCTCCATCTTGACCAGGAACGCGACCAGGACCATCACCACGATCCCGGCTTCCAGACCCTCCCGCAGGCCGATAAGCCCGCTGCCGAAAAGCTGTGCGGAAACATCGGGCGGGGCGGGGCTCAGGCTGACATTCAGCCCGCCGGACATGTCAATCACTGCGACCGCCCCTTCGAATTCCTCATGTTTGCCTACCCTAACTTAGGGTTGCCTACGCTAGCTTTCGGGTCGGCTTCCCGCAAACCTGCTGCTCCGACGCCAGCCGGCCGCGGTCGTTCGAGGGCTGCGGCATCGCCCCGTCTGAGAGGATGCGAGAAACAAAATCATCCCGACAGCCCCGTCACCGAGGCTCAGATCCGGCAGACCGTCCAGGCAGTCATCGCCAAGGAACCCAACATCAACGAGATCAACCAGGTCGCCGCGCGACTAGCGCTGGTGGGCTGGCCGCTGGCCGACCACTGCTAGTTCGGGTATCTATTCTCGACCCGTCAGAGTGGGAACGGCCGCGCCGTACCAGCGGTCGGCATGATCTTCCGTGAAGTCGCCGCAGCTGCAGTAGCCATGGTGATTCGGGGACGGTTCTACCGTCAACAGTTGGGTAGCCGTCCTAACAACTTTCCGGCGAAATTGCCAACCTACTGCCATCAAAAGCGGAATTTGGCCATCGAAAAGCGGAACCTACAGCAGCAGCTG
>JAHBAP020000338.1 GCA_018500005.2 Mycobacterium sp.
GGGTCGATGAGGACGGCGGCAGGACGGTCATCGACTGGTCGGAGCTGCCCGGACGGGTCGGTGCGGTGGCCGCCGAGTTGCGCCGTCGCGGCGTCGGTCCCGGCGACGGGGTGGTGGCCTATCTGCCCGATATCCCCGAGGCGGTGGTGGCGTTCCTGGCGACCGCGGCCGTCGGCGCGGTGTGGTCCTCCTGTGGACAGGATTACGCGCCGCAGGGCGCGGCAGCGCGCCTGGGCCAACTCGAACCCAAGGTGCTCTTCAGCAGCGGCGGGTACCGCTACGCCGGCCGGTGGATCGACAGACGTTCCGCCACTGCCGAATTGGTCGACCTGCTGCCCGGTGAACCGCACCTCATGCTGCTGGACGGCGACGACTACCGCGGCATCGTCGCCGAACCTGTCGACCCGGTCGTCACACCCGTGGCCTTCGACCATCCGCTGTGGGTGCTGTTCACCTCCGGCACCACCGGTCGGCCGAAGGGTATCGCCCACGGCCACGGCGGTGTGGTGCTCGAACACCTCAAAGCCGCTGTGCTGCATGCCGATCTGGGTCCCGGCGAGGGGTTCTTCTGGCAGACCGCACTGAGTTGGATGATGTGGAACTTCCGGGTCAGCGGGCTGCTGTGCGGGTCCACCGTGGTCGGCTACAGCGGCAATCCGCTCTATCCCGACGCCGACCGACTGTGGGGGTTGGTGCAGGAGGAGTCGGTGAGCTATTTCGGCACCAGCCCGGGTCACCTGCTGGCCTGCCGCAAAGCCGGTCTACATCCGGGTGCCCAGCACGACCTGAGCCGGTTGCGCACCGTGGGCAGCACCGGATCACCGCTGCCCGCCGACCTGTTCGAGTGGATCACAACCGAGGTCGGCGACGTCGAGGTGTCCTCGATCAGCGGCGGAACCGACGTCGTCACCGCATTCGCCGGTGGCACCGCCGGCGTCGCGGCCCGGCCCGGGGAACTGGCCACCCGCTACCTGGGAGTGGACCTGCATAGCTGGTCACCGCAGCGGCAACCCCTGATCGGCGAGGTCGGCGAGATGGTGATCACCACGCCGATGCCGTCGATGCCGATCGGGTTCTGGGACGACCCGGACGGATCCCGCTACCGCGCAGCGTATTTCGACCACCACTGGGCCGACGGGCAGGCGCCTGCAGTCTGGCGGCACGGCGACTGGGTGACGCTGACCGATCGCGGTTCGATGATCATCCACGGCCGCAGCGATGCCACCCTGAACCGCAACGGGATCCGGATGGGCTCGGCAGACATCTATGAAGTGGTCGAGGGCCTCGATGCGGTGACCGAGGCGTTCGTGGTGGGCATCGACGGCCCGGGCGGGGCCTATTGGATGCCACTGTTCATCACCCTGGCCGAGGGGCAGCATCTCGACGACGCACTGGTCGACACCATCCGCACCGCCCTGCGGACCCGTCTGTCGCCTCGGCACGTACCCGACGACGTGATCGCGGCCCCCGGAATTCCGCACACCCGGACCGGCAAGAAGCTCGAGGTCCCGGTGACCGCGATCATGGCCGGCCACGACGCGGTGTCGCTGGATCCGCGGGCCGTCGACCGGCCCGACCTGATCGACTGGTACCGCGAACAGGGCCGAGCCCACCGCTGGAGCGCGTCGTGAAACCCCCCGTGAAACCCCCTGTGCTGCAGGGAATTCACCATGCGGCGATCATCTGCGCGGACTACGAACGTTCCAAGGATTTCTACACCCGGGTACTGGGGCTTGCGGTTGTCGGCGAGCACTATCGGGAAGCCCGGCAGTCCTGGAAGCTGGATCTGGCACTGCCCGACGGCGGACAGATCGAGTTGTTCTCCTTCCCGGGTCCCCCGCCGCGTCCGAGCCGTCCGGAGGCCCAGGGTCTGCGGCATCTGGCCTTCGCCGTGGACGATGTGCCCGCATGGTCGGCCTACCTGCAGTCCCGAGGCGTTGCAGTGGAGGCGATGCGGGTGGACGAGTACACCGGCCGCCGGTTCACCTTCTTCGCCGACCCCGACGGCCTGCCGTTGGAGCTTTACGAGACCTCGAATGAAAGTCTGGACAGATGACCCCGAACGTCTTCATCTCCGGCGCCGCGGCCGGCATCGGGCGGGCCACCGCGCTGACCTTCGCCCGGCGCGGCTACCGGATCGGCGGCTACGACGTCGACCTCGCCGGGCTGGCAACACTGCGCGACGAGGTGACCGCTCTGGGCGGTGACATCGCGATCGGAGAACTCGACGTCACCGAGGCCGATGACTGGTCGGCGCAACTGCAGGCGTTCACCGGCACGTCCCGTCGCCTCGACATCCTGGTGAACAATGCCGGCGTGCTCAGCCACGGCCGGTTCGAGGAGATACCGCTGGCCAAACAGCGCCAGATGATCGACGTCAACGTCTACGGCGCAGTGACCGGTCTGCACGCCGCCTTCCCCTACCTGCGCGACACCGCGAACTCCCAAGTGGTGAACCTCTGTTCTGCCTCGGCGATCTACGGCCAACCCGAACTGGCCACCTACTCGGCCACCAAGTTCGCGGTGCGCGGGCTCACCGAAGCGCTGGAGTTGGAGTGGCGCCGCTACGGAATCCGGGTAATCGCAATGTGGCCGCTGTTCGTCCAGACCGCCATGGTCGACGGGATGGACACCCACAGCACCAAACGAATGGGAATACACCTGACCGCCGAGGACGTCGCCGCGGAAATCTATGCGGCAACCCATCCGACCAGAAGGGGAATGCCGAAGGTGCACTTCCCGGTCGGCCGACAGACCAAGGTCTTGGCCGGGATGGCCCAGATGACTCCGCACTGGATGGGCCGCCTGCTCGCCAAGACGGTCAGCAAGACTTAAGCAAGACTTAGCCCACCGGTCGCGGGCCGCGCGGAGGCTGCTGATTCTGCACGAAGGAGTTGCACAGCCCGATGTTGCTGGGGATACACGGGATGCCGTTGATGATCGGGGTGCTCACCGGAGCAAGGCACTGGGCGGTGTAGGGATTCGGCTCGAAACCGGGAGCGCAGGTCTGCGCCGCCGCCGCGGGGGCCGGCGAGACCGACCCGGTCAGGGCGGCGGCGAACGCGACGGCCAGAAACACCCCCCGACACGTGTCGAACACTTCACACCTCCGCGCGCCACGGCGATTTGCTGTAACCGGTGGAAAACCAGGCTACGCGTAGGATCTCCGCCTGTCTCTTATACACATCT